>JANNDQ010000338.1:0-2074 GCA_031387965.1 Chamaesiphon sp. OTE_75_metabat_567 | reverse complement strand
AGTTTGGAGTTGGAATTTTTGACCCGCACTACCATCGCTAATTCCCAAGCGTTCCTCTTCACTCAGGCTACTATGGCTAGCTTTTACTCTACCCCCGATCGATCGAACTGTGATTCCGGTAATTCGTGGCGGGCGATTGTAACCAGCTTGGTTGAGTTGGGACGGTGTAAAGCTGCACCGCAACCACTGTCCGCGATAGCTGGTAAAGGAAGTAACGGGAAATTTTTCGGGTAAATGTAGGACAATATCTGCCCCCTGACTAGGATTGCCGCCTTGTTGGGAAATCTCATAAAAGCTAAAGCCCTTACTCTTATCATCAGCTTCCCGCATCAGTACTGATTGCCAAACTTCCCCATCCCAAGCTTCCCACCGACGCGGCGGGCGATCTGGATTGATTCCAGTTGGTGTTGCGGCACCACCTTGAATTGCCACTGCCAGCACATTACCATCGAGTGACTCAGGGCAAGTCAGGACTAGATAAAAACAGTTCCCTGGCTCTGGCTGCTCGGCAAAGATCGCCAAATCACCCCCACTCAAACCATTGGGTTGTCGAGTCCAAATATTCATCCCCCGTTCTTGGAGAATTTGGGGAGTCTCTTCGACAGATGGCGCAGTCAGGAAGTACTGAAGATAAGGCTTGCCAATCACTAAGGGTGTATCTGTACTAAAAGTAATCGCCGCCGTACTTTCTGTCCGCAAACTAGCCACTTCCACCCCCGCCGGAATGATATAGGTTTCGGGTAGATCGGTGGTTAGATAAAAAGTCAAATCTGTCTGGGCTGGAGTCGGCGGTTGCAACCGAATCCCTAATAATTCTAGAAAGGCAACATAGTTTTTGCGCGGTACTTGATTGAACCGGAGCAACATCTGATCCGTCAACCACGCAAATAACTCAATCAGGGTAATCCCTGGATCGCTGAGATTGTGATCCGTCCACTCCTGACAATAACGCGGAATCCGCAACACACATTCTGCTACTAAATCATCGAACGTGCGATCGTCCAAATTAGAAGACGGCAATTTTGGTAAAAAATCAAATTCCATTATTGCGCTCCCGAAACCAAGTAAAAAGGATAAACAAAACTATATAAATCGGGATATTCCTTGAGTCGATAATTGATGATGATATCCACTCTGCCCCGGACTGGATCTGGTTCTGTATCTACTCGATCGATCTCAATCCGTGGCTCCCATATTTCTAAAGCTTCCACCACATACAGTCGGATCTGAATCATTGTCGAACTGTTGAGAGGTTCAAATGCCAATTCTGATAACCGCGAACCAAAATCAGGACGATACATCCGTTCACCCAGACTGGTACGGAGGATAATCCAAATTGATTCCTTGACCTTTTGAGCAGCCGAACTGAACTGGAGTCCCCCCTGTACGTTCAATTGCAATGGGAACGCCAAACCCTGTCCGAGATAACCTCGCTCCTGCCCATCAAATTCTTCTGGCATGTGTGGAGATCCTTAATTCGATCGCTTCAGTGGAGCCAATTAGATATAGGGCTGATTTTATCAGGGTCAAGAATATAAGTGTATTCACTAAAGGTCGAGTATGATTCTACAAATTTACTCAATTTAGCTAAAACCTCGACTTTTAGCTAATTTTGATTCTGATCGAATAGCACTAGTCTTAACTATATATATCTAAAATCCCAAAAGCTGATGCAAATCGAACCGACTGAAAGTATGCTGGCACCGATTGGAGAGCTGGGTAATACCGCTGGATATACTGGCGTACCCAGTGGAACAGCTAGTGATCGATCTGCACAGATTGCAATGAAGTACAGTCGCGATTCGTTGCTATTGGGCAATCTAGCCGATCGAGTCTATCAATTATTACAACAAGATCTCTATTTACAACGAGAAAGATCAAGTAACTATGGCCGCTTCAGGTAATTATTATGGTAAATAACAGCAGCACTAAATCTCCAGATCAACAATCAAAGTATAACCAATTAAACTTTGTCACTACTAATCGCTTTTATGTCGAAATCGGTACGGAAATTGCCGCATCATTCACAGAGTGTAGTGGGTTAGGTATTCAAATTAAAAAAAATGTTTTCCAT
>JANNDQ010000298.1:0-4589 GCA_031387965.1 Chamaesiphon sp. OTE_75_metabat_567 | reverse complement strand
GGATAGCTATGTTTAAAGTTTCTCCTGTACTGGCGATCAGTTCTGTATTATCGATCTTGTCTATTAGTGTTACTCTCGCCCAGGTGCCGAGCGTTGACGGTGACTGGAAAATGTCAATTGCTGGTGAAAAGAGTCTAGCACCCACATACACATTGATTCAAAAAGGTACTGACCTCACAGGGATTTTTCGGGCACCAATGGGCGATCTGCCGCTCACAGGCACCATCACCAAAGATAACAAAGTAACTTTCTCAGCTCAGGCTGGTGGCATGAATCTGAAGTTTGTCGGTACGGTAGATGGTAAAACCATGAAGGGTGTAGCCGATTTGCCGATGAAGGGGCGCAAAAACTGGACGGCGACTAAATAGGTGCCTTACTAATCACAGAGCTGTATTGACGCACTGACGAACACAGCTCTATCATCAAGGCATAGTCACTTTCTTACTTATGCCACGCCCGCCCAAAATCACCAATGAAGCAATTTTGGCAGCAGCGCGGGAGGTTTTCTTAGCCCAGGGGGAAAGTGGCTCTACCTTGGAGATCGCCGAAAAAGCGGGCATCTCGGAAGCATCAATCTTTAAGCGATTTTCCACCAAGCAGGCGTTATTTCTGGCTGCGATCGGTATTTCCGAAACTCCTCAGTATGTCAAGCTGTTGTCCAGTCAGACACCGACTGCGGAGATTCGATCGGAATTAACTGAAATCTGCACCCAGATGGTGGAATTTTATCAGGAGGTGATGCCGCGAGTAATCATGATGATGACTCAAACCAAATCCGCCCTGCCGCCGCTGGTGCCGCCACCGCTAAGAGATAGTCAATTGTTTGCTGGATACCTGGAACGAGCGATCGATCTAGGTTTGCTCAAACCCTGTGATGCGATGACTGTCTCCCATGCGATCGTCGGGGCAATTAATAGTTTTGCTACAACTCAGGCGATTGCTGATAAAGTCACCCTTCCGCTCCCATTTGTCTTGCCCACACTGAAATCGTTGGCACCCAAAACCTTTGTTCACAATCTGATTGAAACAATGTGGGTAGGTATTGCGATCGATCGGTAAAGATCGATCTTCCCTGCTGGCATCGACTACTTTAATTTACAATTTGATCGCTAAATCTAGCCGTAATTGTTAGATGAAATTGCTGTTTAAATAATTAATAAATAAGTACTTACAATTAAATAAATCAGGATTTATTAATCAATAATTAACGGAGAATAATTCATGCGAATTGCAATCATTGCGATGGGAAGTAGAGGCGATGTCCAGCCTTATCTAGCTTTAGGTAAAGGATTAAAAGCTGCAGGTCATTCCGTCCGACTTATCACCCATGAAAACTTTGAACAATTAGTTACATCCCACGGAGTAGAGTTTTGTCCCGTCAAAGGCAACGTTCAAGAAGTAATGGAATCCCCAGAACTCCGCGAACTGCTGGAGCGAGGAAATTTTCTGGCAATTAATAAATACACCTCAAAATTAGTTAGAGATATCTCGATCGATTGGGCGCGGGATGGTTTAATTGCCTGTGAGGGGATGGATTTACTCCTCGCCGGAGTTGGTGGGCTATATCTAGCGATTTCCCTTGCCGAGAAATTGCGGATTCCTTTCCTCCAAGCCTACATTTTCCCATTTACACCCACCACAGCCTTCCCAGCAATCCTACTACCCCAATCAATCTCTAAACTCGGCGGCACCGTCAATCGCTTGTCCCATCATCTATTCCGCCAGATCGTGTGGCAAGCGTCTCGACAGGCGGATGGATTAGCGAGACAACAGGTACTAAACTTGCCGCCAGCACCATTTTTGGGATCGTACAACTCACCCATGCTCCGTCAATATCCCACTCTCTACGGACTCAGCCCGTCGGTAATTCCCCAACCAGCCGATTGGCACAATACCAGCGTGACGGGCTATTGGTTCCTAGATGAAGCAGCAGATTGGAATCCTCCCGCTACCCTCTACAAATTCCTCGCCAGTGGCGCACCGCCCATCTATATTGGATTTGGCAGCATGGGCAGCCGCAATCCAGGTGAAACAGCCGATTTAGTACTAGCAGCTCTGGAGCGGACGGGACAGCGGGGCATCTTAGTCTCCGGCTGGGGCGGATTGAGTCAATCTCATCTACCAACTACAGTCCACATGGCGGAATCAGTGCCCCATTCCTGGCTATTCCCTCGTGTGGCGGCGGTGGTGCATCATGGCGGTGCCGGAACCACGGCGGCGGGTTTGAGAGCGGGTGTACCCTCAATTATTGTTCCGTTCTTCGGCGATCAGTTATTCTGGGGGCAACAGGTAGAGAAATTAGGTGTGGGAACAGCACCAATTCCCCGCAAGAAATTAACAGTCGAATTACTAGCACGGGCGATTGATCGAGCGGTGACAGATCCAGTGATGCGTCAGCAAGCAGCTAATCTGGGGGCGAAAATTCAGGTTGAGGATGGGATTGCTAATGCGGTGAGAACGATCGAATCGTTGGCGGTAGCACAGCGTTTGCGTCAGCAATAGCCTCTTCTCGGAACGAGACGCTTCGCGAACGCAAGAGCATCGCCGGAGGTAACTTTTCAGTTAATATCGATCGATAACGTGATTTGGAGGATTTTGATTAACATCGTGGTTTTAATCGTTAGCATTGTTGGGATTCCAGATGAAGTCAGCAGGCTGGGGCTGGGTGCGATCGACATCATAACTGAGTAATACTGTTTTTTGGCTAAACTTTGGATTGGCTGCTCGACGCTGGACTCGATCGGGAATACCATAGCCATAGATAATGTGTGAGCTACCCGCGATCACAATCGTCTGGTGCTGGGGATTTTGATTCGCAAAACTAGCAACTCGCTCCGCCATTGTCTCATCCCATAATAATTGGGCGGTATAGAACCTGTCGAAGCTTTTGCTGGCAATCGATGCAATCCCCGCATGTTGTTGATAGCTAGCTAAAATCATCTCTCGATATTTCGCATTACTGCGATCGATCTCGGCGATCGGCGGGATATACTCAAGTTCCGACTTAGTTAAACTCTCCAATCCCTGTTTAGCCGCCTTGCGAGTAATTTCGGTAGGTGTATTGAGCGCGATCACGGGTAAGCGATTGGCTTTGGCAAATTCGAGCATCGGCGCGTAGTATTCCCATTTAAACCCCCACCGCTTGTCAAACTCTGTCAGCTGGCGCAACTCCGTCGCCGTAATTTTACCTGCTAAATAGCGATCCAGAATCGGCTGGGTTGGACGTTGAAACATCTCCATCCCGATCGCTAACTTAGAGTTATGCTGAAATAATGCTTGAATGATGGCTAATTGCTGTTGATGATCCGACTCGCGATCATGAGTTTCGCCCAAATAGACAACCTGCGCCATCTGTAACTGCTTAATAATGCCTTGCTGCTGTGGCGTAAATTTAGTGGCATTTTGAGTCATAGCTGGTGCTGCGCTAGCCATCGGCATCACGACGATCGCATTACTAGTGACAATTACGATTAACCCCCAGATAAGTGCGGCAATCCGGCGTATATTCATATTAAGCTGCGTATTATATTCAGATAGGATAACGCACAACATCTTTAGTCCGCATCGCTTACCGCCAGACTACTAATTATGCCAGAACCTACAGATATTCGCGCCCAAATTCCTCCAGCCAGTGCGATCGAAAAATTGAGCTATCAAGCCATGTCTGCCAACTGGTTTGAATACCCCATCGTCGTCCATCCTCACCATACTGACTACGGCGGAGTAGTGTGGCACGGTACCTATCTCACCTGGATGGAAGCAGCACGGGTGGAGTGTCTAAAATCGATCGGGATTGACTTCGCTAATTTAGTCGCAATGGGCTGTGACTTGCCTGTCGTTGATTTATCACTGCGATATCACCGTGCTTTAAAAATGGGTGAATCCGCGATCGTCAAAACGCGGACGATTGATATGGAAGGGGTCAGAATCGTCTGGGAGTATGAGATTCAGTCTGTGGATCGATCGATTGTTTATCTGACAGGGACAGTAACACTGGTTGCTGTCGATCGCGAAAAAGGCAAAATCATGCGTCAACTGCCTACTACCGTTAAGGATGCCCTCGTAAAAATGCGAGAGTAGCTAAAAACCTATCGTCGATCTGAATGATTGAGATACATCGACGAATTTTTGACTAGGGGTTTGGAAATTGTAAACAAAATCAGAATAATTAGAAATGTCAATAGAATTACTACCAGTGGAAATTTACCAATTAATTCTTTAGGCAACATACTTAACACCTGCTTGGGTTCGGTAACTAGATTCCAGCTATTAAATCTGAGAAATCTGCCAATATAAATACCGATCGCACATAGTAAATGAATAATTAGTTCGATGATATTTGTATATCGCTCAAGCTGATATTTATCGAGATACCGATCGATATTTATCAATGAAAATACATAAGCAAACCAGCCTGCACCAATAAATAAAATGTAGATTGGCAGAATTACTAAAGTGATCCCGAATGCTGAATTAACACTGCGGACAGCAGAGTAAAAGTGGATGACATCAGTCAGAATATAAGGTGCATTTGGTAACGTCGCAATAAATGGAAATAGCCCAATCCACCACAGAATAGATCTTTTGTG
>JANNDQ010000280.1:0-2369 GCA_031387965.1 Chamaesiphon sp. OTE_75_metabat_567 | reverse complement strand
CTGGAAACAGGTCGGCTAATCGATCGACTAACCGAGGCGATAAATTGTGGTCGAATAACAGCTTCATGCTTGGATCGATAAAGTTTGACGTTCACGATTCTCCCTAGGGAGAGGCTTCGCCAACGGCGGCGTAGCTCAGACAGGCTAAGATGTCCTCCTGTGTCAGATACGGGAAGTCCTCAAGGATTTCTTGATAGGTCATCCCCGATGCAAGATAGGACAGCACATCATACACGGTAATCCGCATTCCTCTGATGCAAGGCTTCCCGCTTCGCTTTCCTGGCTCTATGGTGATGCGTTGGTGGAGCGTCTCCATTTGAGAGTCATGAGATATCATCGATCAACTCCTATAGATTTGTGAGGCATATGATCTCACTTCTACCTACATAATAACTAACCTTAGTGCAATCTGGATTTACGAGGTCACATCCCATATCAAAGATCTTCAAGGATTTGTGAAAGGACTCGAATTAGCTGGATTTAGAATAATTGAGAATACAGAGGTCTGGAAATTCCGATATATTCAAGCAATTAAATCAGAAGAAGTTGAACTTTCTCAAATTAGAATCCAACTCTAGTCTTTCCTTTTTTTCAGATTGTGTAAAGATAAGTCCCTACGCCCCAATATGACATCATATAAACTATCATCTTAGTATGAGTGTAAAAATAGTAGTAGACACCAATGTGTTTATTGGGGCGATCATCAGTTCTTCTGGACTAAACCGTGAACTGATTCGAGGGTGCTTACTCGGTGAATATCAGTCCATCATGAGCAATGCTCTGTATCTGGAGTATGAAGCAGTGATGAATCGGCAAGATATTATCGATAAATGCCAATTGGAGCAAAGTGTCATCGACGAGCTACTAGATGGCTTTTTGAGCGTGTCCAAGTGGGTAAACATCTACTATTCGTGGCGACCTAATTTGAGAGATGAAGGTGACAACCACGTCATCGAACTGGCGATTGCTGGCAACGCTCAGATAATAGCTACTAACAATCTTAGGGATTTTAGAGGATCTGACCTCGCATTCCCGCAGTTGCAAATCCTTAACCCATACCAAATTATCAGGAGTTAATTTTATGGCAGTTTTAACCGTGCGGATGCCAGATGATCGGCATTCCAGACTCAAGGAGTTAGCAGCAAGTAAAGGTGTCAGCGTCAACAAAATGATTGAGGAGCTGACGACGGTGGCACTAGTCGAGTTCGATACTCACAATCGATTCAAAGCTAGAGTGGCTAGAGGATCGGCGGCTAGAGGTTTGGAAATACTTGACGAACTTGACAAGCTAGAATCGATATCATCATCCGTCGTCTCAGTTGAGAGGGGAATTTAGAAAATCAAGCCGACCCCGAAACCACTTTTTACCCTCATAAAAGCTATTTTAGTCGCTCAGTACTGGTGACTCTTCGATCGATCAGCAACTAAATTAACTAATCAGCCTGTAAACACCGAATCGCTTCTAGCAACCCTCTGGCTTTGTTCAAGGTTTCCTCATATTCGGTGACTGGATCAGAATCTGCAACCAGTCCCGCTCCAGCTTGAACGGAGACAGTATGATTTCCTGATTGATTAGGGCGGACTACCATCGTCCGTAGTGTAATTGCGGTATTTAATTGACCCTCAAAATCATAATAACCATAGACTCCAGAATAAGCACCGCGCCGACAGCCTTCGAGCTTGTGGATGATTTCTAGCGCGCGAATTTTGGGTGCGCCGCTGACAGTACCCGCAGGGAAACAGGCTTTGAGCAGATCCCAGGCAGTTTTGTCGGGGGCGAGTTGACCGACAGCATTACTCACAATGTGCATGACATGAGAATAACGCTCGATCGTCATTAATTTATCAACAATCACCGTTCCGCTCTGACAAACTCTCCCTAAATCATTCCGTCCCAAATCGATCAGCATCACATGTTCGGCAACTTCCTTCGCATCTGCTAAAAGTTCTCGCCCCAGTGCTTCATCTTCTTGGGGTGTCTGTCCGCGCCGCCGAGTGCCTGCGAGGGGGCGGAGCGTAGCTTTGAAAGTACCATCATAATTGCGATCGGCTCTAACCATAACTTCAGTACTGGAGCCGATAATCTGCCAATCCTTGAAATTGAAGTAAGCCATATAGGGAGAAGGATTGACTAAGCTCAGTGAGCGATAAAGATCGAACGGATCGCCAGTGTACTCCGTAGATAAACGTTGGGAAACGACTACTTGAAAAATATCTCCAGCGGTAATGTGCGCCTTGGCTTGCTCGACATTCGCGCAGAACTCGGCTTTGGAAGTATTGCTCGTATATGCGGCAGGGAGTTCAGTCAATGCGGGACTAGGTTGGGGTGGAGTCCATGCGAGAAACTTCGGTGTGAGTGGTTGTTGGAG
>JANNDQ010000278.1:0-3140 GCA_031387965.1 Chamaesiphon sp. OTE_75_metabat_567 | reverse complement strand
GCGATCGCCCGTGCTTTAGTCAATCATCCTGCCTTAGTCCTCGCCGATGAACCCACTGGTGCGTTGGATTCCACCACTTCTGAGGAGATTATGAATCTGTTGACTGAGTTAAATCAACAAGGTACGACGATCGCGATCGTTACTCATGATGCTAATGTTGCGGCTAGAACAAAGCGGATAATTCGGATGGTCGATGGGGTAATTGTTGAATCGGTCTAAATAATTTGGGATTGAATATATCTCTTCCTATTGATTCGGTCGATCATCCCAAAAATCACTAACTTGATAGATGTTAGCATCTATTGCTAGCTAGTAAAATACATATGATTAAATAGATTTATATTTTTATGAAACTCGAAAAATTCATCGTTGTTTTGCCAATAATTTTGGTTAGCCTACTAGCTAATGAAGTCAACGCTCAGGTCAAACAAAACCGATTGCGAAATACACTTACAGGCGCAGATAGTTGTTTAGACATTATCGAAGACGGTAAAAATAATCGATTGACGATGACTAAGTGTGCGAATGTTGCTGGACAACGCTGGAGCATGACAGCCAGTCAAAAAAATCCTCAACTTTATCAGTTGCAGACTCCATTCACAGGTATGGATAAATGCCTAAATATTATTGATGACGGTGAAAATAATAAAGTAACAATGGCTAAATGTGACAGCCTGCCTGGACAACTCTGGAAGGTTACACCTAGCAAGACAATTCCTGGTAATTCTGGCTATTATTTTGTGACGAATGCGCTGGCAGGTGCGAGTAATTGTTTGAACGTTCTTAATGACGGTAGAAATAATAAACTGACGATGGCAAAATGTGACAACATTTCTGGGCAGAGCTGGAGAATTACCAGCACTCGTTAATACTCTGTCAATAATTATAGCTGCTTAGAGAATAACTTTCCTCACAGGTTCCTCATCTTTTTTCAATACTATGAGGAGTATTCATTTGTCTTAGTATTAACAAGGATAAAATCTATGAAGTGGCAGCAATTAATTCTGACTTTTATATTCACTATTTGCCTAATATTTGCTGGAAATGCTCTGGCACAGACTGATATTAATATTAACAACACCAACCTGGTTCGCTTTGGTGGCGGCGTGAGTGTTCCAGAGAACCAAACTGTCGAAAATGCCAGTGCTTTTGGGGGGAGTGTGACGGTATTACCCAATGCGAGAGTTTTGGATACGGCAATCGCTTTTGGCGGCGATGTCATCCTCAAAGCAGGGGCGCGGGTAGACGGTGACGCTTATTCCTTTGGTGGCAAAATCATCCAGGAACCAGGGGCGATTATTGGTGGTGAGAAGGCGACGTTTAGTGACAGACATGGGATGATTTATGGCTCCTATGGCAGACAAAGCTTCTTTGCTCAATATTTTTTTAGTGCTATATTCAGAATTTGTGCTGCTGTCGTAGCCGCTATTCTCGGACTGATTATCTTGCAAACTAGCCCGCCGTTTCTACCAGATTTGGCGAGAAAGTTACGTCAAGATCCTGGCTTGACAGCACTATGGGGGATTGGGGCGATTTTTGCCATTCTCTTTGGCACTGTGTTTTTGGCAATTACCCTAATTGGGATTCCCTTGATTCCACTACTAAGTCTAAGTGCGGTTGTCACCTCTTTAGTCGGTTCGCTCAGTGTGGCGTTGTTTGTCGGGCAACGTTTGAATAAAAATGACAACCAGCCAGCATCACAGCAGTTCTTAATTGGTTTAGCGATTTTGACAGCTCTGGCATTAATTCCGTTTTTGGGAGGCTTAGTGGTTTTCTTGATTAATCTATTCGGCTTGGGTGTCATCTTGCTCTGGAAATTTGGCAGAGCAGAACCTCAGACGGCTAGTTAGGTGATTCCCGATGAATTTGTAAACATGCCGATTGCTGAAGGCACGCCAAAGGCCATCGAATATTCCGAAGAAAGTGAAGATTTTCATCATCAATAGATGTGACGATTCTCTCTCATGAGAGGCTATGCCAACGCACCGCACTTAATTAAAATATTCACTTAAACCTAGGAGAATTGAAATGAGAAAATTAAAATTACAAATGCAAATAACCATTGACGGCTTCGTGGCAGGATCGAATGGTGAAATGGACTGGATGGTGTTTGATTGGGATGATGATATGAAAAACTATGTTGATGAAATAACCAAACCTGTTGACTGCATCATCCTCGGACGCAAATTAGCACAAGGATTTATACCTAGTTGGACATCTCGAATTGCCGATCCAGAGACAGCGGATGCTTTTGCTCATAAAATGGTCAATACCCCTAAAATCGTTTTTTCAAAAACACTTGAAAATGCGGAGTGGAAAAACACGAAGCTGGCTAAGGGTGACAGTGTGCAGGAAATCACTCAACTTAAAAAACAACCCGGTGAAGACATCATTGTCTATGGAGGCGGTAGTTTTGTATCTTCCTTAATCATGGAAGGACTAATTGATGAATACAATCTTTTTATTAATCCTGTAGCTTTAGGAAAAGGAATGACGATATTTAACGACTTGGAAGATAAGCTAAATTTGACTCTTGTAAAAAGTAAACTATTTGACTGTGGAATTGTTCTACTCTGCTACGAGCCAAAACGATAAAGCCATCGATAGTCGAAGACTTAATCGCTAACTAGGGGAAAATAGAATGAAAAGATTCTTGATTAATAAGCCTACTCTCAAGCAATCGCTACTATTCACTTCAGTAGTTGCTTTAAGTATTGGGGTGGGAAGTAATCTGTTTTCTCTTCAGCATCAAAAAATATCAGTTCCGGTTACAACTTCCACCGTTACTCCCACTAATTCATCCCAACAAATTCAACCCCAAGTTTATTGACTTATCGCCAGAATTTCGCGCTGGTGGTAGTACGTCGATGATTTATCGAGTTGCACAGGTAATTTATACGGCTAGCAGTCTCGATGATAATGCTAAAGTTTTTGTCTCTGTCGGCGGACAATCGATTCTCCAAAGGAGAGGCTACGCCAACGACGATAAGCATCCTTTAGGCGGGGAGGGATTAATTTTGCAGCAACCGACTACCCGCGATCGGTTTACGGCTGATTTTCTCTAATTTGTAAACATAACCAACAACAGGAATTAATAACATGAACGCACCAAATGATAACTTCCAAGAAAACGTCGAAAC
>JANNDQ010000267.1:0-5993 GCA_031387965.1 Chamaesiphon sp. OTE_75_metabat_567 | reverse complement strand
AATTAATACCCGCTGGGTAGCATGTCCGAAACCCAGAAATACCACATAAATTGTTCTCCAGATTGATAGCAATACACCGATGGCGACAGTTGCTAGGGCTGGTGCAAACCTGAGCGAGAAGGATTGATCGCTAGCTGGTATCGCTGCTGCTGTCACAAAGTAATAAGTTAGGTAGATTGCAGTAGCTACGATACAACCTAGCCCAATCCGTTGAATAGTTCTTCTGAGCTGAACGGCAACTCGGAGATCATACAAGTCGTTACTAAACATCCAGATCAGCCAACCTACTCCCATTGAGATGATCCAGAGGGAATTTTGGCTCAAAGTTTCCCACTCAAATGCCCGACCAGTCGTGTAACTCCAATATCCAATCGACCCAATAATACCACTGGCAATGAGGATAATGTCAGCGGTACAGAGCAGTAACTTTCGCTCGGAGAACTCCAATGAAAACTTTGTTTCGGGCACTAATTGCGAAAACGTTGGTAAACTCATATCGTAGTTAAAGCAATCTAAATGCTAGTCTTTTGTTCAATCTGTTAATCATGACTACGAAGATTAATCAATAGTAGTCTTTACGCCCCATGCTACCCATACAGTAGCATACCTCAAATAGTCAATCAACGTGAATTGTTCAGTAAAAATATTTAGTCAATTGAGACTAAGCTATACAATATACACAGATCAGTTGTATTGCGGAAATATTGTTTAAGTGACGTAATTATCTTGACTTAACGACCATTTATTTGTCCAGGGTTTAATTTAAGATGTCAGCTTGTAAATTTATTTGATCGAAACACTCAATGATTTAGACCAAAAGTTTTGGAGTGGCATCGCGGTGTTTACGCACAATCGACATCAGCAAGTATAGCATCAGAGTACTGTTTCAAATCGATGATGTTATGTGTTCAGACTGAGGATCTTAATGTGCTCTAAAGCTGGATCGCTACAGCCGACTACCTCACCACCGAGTCTGAGCACCTGCTGGAGATAATCTATCGCGTCGGCAGTGATGACTTCGCCGGAGATTAGGATCGGAATTCCGGGCGGGTAAGGACAGATTGATTCAGCGCTAATCCTACCAATTGCTCGATCGACTGGCACACTAATCTGGTGCGATTGATTTGCTTGGCGAGGTGTGACTGCCAGCTCGGTAAAAATTTGATGATCAATCTCGATCGATGGTAGATTTAACGGTACGCTTTGAGCATAATTTGTAGCTAAATCACTGAAGGCGCTCACTAATCGATCGATATCAGCTTGGCTATTTCCTAAACTGATAATAAACGTTAAATGTCTGATGGATGGTAATTCAGCAACAATACCCAGTTCAGTGCTTAAAATTTCATCAGCAGCAAATCCAGTCAGATTTAGACCCGTCACATCAACCGTCAGCCGAGTTAGATCGAGATATTTAGCGCCCGGTGTAGGCGTGGTTAATTCAACAACCTTTAATCCATCAATTAGACCGATCCTAGTTCGAGCTGTCTGAGCTAATTCGATTGTTGCTGACATCAAATCTGATCCGTGCAGTGCCATTTGGTGACGAGCGGCATCGAGCGCGGCTAATAGTAGATAGCTGGGGCTGGTTGATTGGAGTAGTTGAAGAGAGCGAGTGACTCGATCGCGATCGATTAGACTACCATTAACGTGCAGCATGGCTGATTGTGTCAATGACCCCAATAACTTGTGAGTTGACTGGACTGTCAAGTCAGCCCCCAATGTCAATGCCGCTGGCGGTAAATCAGGATGAAACCCAAAATGCGCCCCGTGCGCCTCATCCACTAACAGCGGGATACCGTAGCTATGAACGATCTCCGCTATGGCAGCCAGATCGCCACACATGCCGTAATAGGTTGGATAGACCACCATCAGCGCTTTAGCGTCGGGATGCTGCTCCAAGGTGAATTTAACTGCCGCTGGTGTAATACTATGAGCGATGTCTCGGTCTAGATCGTACTCTGGTGTAATAAAAATTGGCACCGCCCCAGCGTGGATAATTCCAGCAATTGCGGAGGAATGAATATTTCGGGGCAAGATCATTTTTTCCCCGTCGCCACAAGTAGCTAAGATTGCTGCGATCACTCCAGCCGTCGATCCATTTACCAAGAACCACGTTTGCTCGGCACCAAATACCTCAGCGGCTAGATCTTGAGCTTGAGCAATGATGCCAGTCGGTGCATGGAGATTGTCCAATCCTGGCAACTCTGGTAAATCCCAGCCGAATACAGATTCACCCCAGCGATCTATGAGCGCGGCGTTCATGCCGATACCACGCTTGTGCCCTGGCGTATAAAAAGGCGCGTGCTGTGTGGATACCCAATCCTGAAGCGCATCAATAATTGGGGTTTGGAGTTGATCTAACATGTATACCATTTACCGTTGATGCTGACCGAACTGAAGTTCGTACACTTCATCTTCTTTTTCAGTCACGATCTTCAGATTCGATCGAGCGTAAGCAACACATAACAAAGCATAGCCCTGTGCTTGTAGCTCTGGACTCACTCCCATGCCATCGCCTTGCTCGATTTCCCCTTCGATAATCTGCGCGGCACAAGTAGTGCATACGCCCGAATTGCAGGAAGTTGGGAGATAGATCCCCGCAGCACCAGCGGCTCGGAGAATTTGTTTATCTTCAGGAACTTCGATCGTGTGGATTTCGCCCTGATGATGGATCTCGACCGTATAAGTTTTCGTCATGTGTGATGATGGATGTCAAAATGTTCGAGGAGATGTCCTCTCACTTTAGCAAGTTCTGGTACTAGCAAATCATGTCTCACATCCAGTTTCAGATTTCAACACCCCATCGATCCCGTCGGATCAGGTTCCTGTCCAAATTTGGTTGGAAGATTAGGATCAGGCTATTGCTGGCAATTGGCGGATCGGCATATTTGCTGGGTGGTGGTGTCAATGCGGCAATTTTTGATCGATCTGGGCGGAAGATACCAGATCGAGAAGTAAATTCGCCCCAGGTAAATTGGCAGATCCTCTCAACTACCACAGGTCGTAAGTATAATGGGATTGGGGTAATTGATGTTAATTACGGTGTCTGCACTGGTTTTTTCTTCGCCACCGGAATCCATCCCAATGCACCTGCCTACGTCCTCACCAATGGTCATTGTCAGGGTACTATTACGAAACTACCTGGCGATCGCGAAATCATCGTCAATCGATCGACCAAAACTAACTTTATCGTCAACTACTTCCATGATTTTAAACCCGATCGACTAACTATTCCGGTCAAACGGATGGTTTATGGCACGATGAAAAATAATGATATTGCCATCCTCGAACTAACCAAAACTCAGCGAGAATTAACCAATGCTGGAATTATTCCGCTCCAGCTGGCTACCAAGCCAGCGGTAATTGGCGAACCCCTGATCGTTGTTGGAGTGCCATCGGAAGGAGTCAAAGACGAACTAAATTTTCTCCATTCAACTACCTGTACAACTGGAGAGCTAGCCAGTGTCAAAGAAGATATCTATCACTGGCAGCAGTCAATTCGGCATCGTTGTAGCATCGTGGGCGGCATGTCTGGATCGCCGATGATCTCACTCAAGACAAATCGAGTAATTGGGATTATCAATACAGGTGTCAATGACAGCGCGACAAAGCAACCGCAGTGTAGCTTGAACCGTCCCTGTGAAATCAGCAAAAATGGCTCAATCCAGACTTTCCCTCACGAAAACTATGGTCAATTAGTCGATCGGATTCCAACTTGTTTCGATCGAGGGGGCATCTTCAATCTCAGCCAATCCTCTTGCAAATTGGAACGTCCAGAGGCTAGATTAAAGCTAGAAAATTCTCACTCGAAATAGTTGAAGCTGGTTAAATATTGGGCATATTAGTTAATATATGAAACTTCGATCTCAAGGTTGACCGAACAACACAAGTTATGATGAGCTTAGACACTGGAAATCAACTCCTCAATTCAGGCAACTTTGTGGCGGCGATCGACTATTACGAGCGAGTGCTGGAAATCGATCCATTTCAGCATGAAGCCTGGTGCAGTCGGGGTCGGGCGCTCAGTAGCTTGGAGAAATATTCGGAAGCGATCGACAGCCTTGATGCAGCGATTGGGATTCAGCCAGATTACGATCTAGCTTGGGTCGAGCGTGGTACTGTACGGGGGATGATTGGCAACCTCACCGCAGCGATTAGTGACTTCGATATTGCCTTGAACATAAATTCAAATCGGAGCAAGACTTGGTATAGTCGCGGGGTTGCACTGTATCAATTAGCCCAATATTCCGAGTCGTTAGCCAGCTATGATCGCGCTGTCGAAATCGATCCGAGTAACTATAAAGCTTGGCATAATCGATCGCTGATTTTGAGTCAAACAGCAAGATATGAGTCAGCGATTTTTAGTTGCGATCGAACACTACTAATCAATCCTGAGTTATATCAATCTTGGCAAATTCGGATCGTCTCCCTGCTAAATCTGGATCGATATGCCGAAGCAATTATCAGCTGCGATCGTGCTTTAGCGATTCAACCAAACACAGTGGAAACTATTCATCAGCGCGGAGTTGCTCAGAGTATGCTAGGCGAATATGCCGCAGCGATCGTCGATTACGATCGAGTTGTAATACTCGATCCTAACTACTATCTAGCTTGGGAAGATCGCGGCTATGCACTGGATCGATTAGCTCGATATCAGGAAGCACTAACCAGTCACGATCGAGCAGTCGAACTCGACCCCGATCGCGCCGCTGCTTGGTACAATCGGGGTAACTCGCTACTCTACTTAGAGCGATATCAGGACGCGATCGACAGTTACCGTCGCGCTATCAAAATTAGCCCAGCTCTGCATGAAGCCTGGGGCAATCTTGGCGTTGCCCTCAGTCAATCAAATCGTCGCTCAGAAGCGATTGATTGCTATCGTGAAGCTGTAAAAATTAAGCCTGAATATGGTGAAGCTTGGTGCAATCTTGGCACAGCACTGATTGAATTGGGTCAATATGCCGAAGCAATCAGTAGTTTAGATCGAGCGCTGGCAATTCAACCCCACAATTTGACCACTCAGAACATTCGTCAGCTAGCGCTAAGTCACCTATCAGAAAGTCAGGCAGCATAAGGATAATTAGCCTAATTCTCAAGAGAGCTAGTCAGAATAGCTCTGCTGTGTAATAATAAGAGTTTTGGGTTAAGTATTAAGCACTAAGGAAATTTATGTCCCGATATCGCGGACCGAGACTGAGAATTACACGTCGTTTAGGCTCCCTCCCCGGATTAACTCGGAAGGAACCCCGTCGTGCATATCCACCAGGTCAACACGGTCAAAACCGGAAAAAGCGTTCTGAATACGCCATCCGTCTGGAAGAAAAGCAAAAATTGCGGATGAACTATGGTGTCACCGAGAAGCAAATGCTCCGCTATGTGCGAAAAGCAAGACGCGCGACAGGTTCCACCGGATTAGTTTTATTACAATTACTCGAAATGCGGTTGGACAATACTGTCTTCCGGCTTGCCATGGGTCCCACGATTCCAGGCGCACGTCAGCTAGTGAACCACGGACACGTCACCGTCAACGGACGCACTGTGGATATCGCTAGTTATCAATGTCGTCCTGGTGACGTAATTGGTGTTCGCAATCGTGAAGGCTCCAAAAAATTGGTAGAAGCAAATCTCCAATATCCTGGACTGGCTAACACCCCTAACCATTTAGATTTCGATAAAGCTACGCTAACTGGTAAAGTTACTGGCACGATCGAACGTGAATGGGTAGCTCTTCAAGTCAATGAGCTACTGATTGTCGAGTTCTACTCTCGCCAAGCCTAGAAATTTTGGATTTTGGATGGCGGCTGCATCCAAAATCTATTCTTTCTTTTTGGGGTTAGGCTTTAGGTATTGAGCTAGAGCGTCGCTAACACTTTCTTCTGGGGTGTGAATTCGTGAATTCGGATTCTCCGCATGAACTTTATCTAAATAAGCTTGTAAAGCTTCTTCATCATCCCGATGCTGAAGCACGTAGTCTCTCAACTCATTTTTAG
>JANNDQ010000153.1:0-2048 GCA_031387965.1 Chamaesiphon sp. OTE_75_metabat_567 | reverse complement strand
TGGCAGCACATTAGAATGGTGTGAAGAAGTAGATGAAGTATTTATTCATCCAGTTGTAGACTGCAAAAGTTGTGGAACATCTCTAAAATTCGTAGAAGTACTGAATTTGAGATGTAGTCAAGTCTATGAGCTACCGCCAATAAAATTGGTCGTACATGAACATCAAGCAGAAGAGAAGTGTTGCCCAAATTGCGGCGTAGTGAATCAAGGAAAATTACCTGCTTTTGTCAACAGTTTGGTGCAATATGGACCAGGAATAAAAGGATTGATGGTGTATTTGATGGAAGGACAATTACTGCCCTCAGAACGTGCCAGAGAACTATTGCAAGAAGTGATTGGTTGTGAGATTTCTGAAGCAACGCTTTATAACACCAGGATGCGATGCTATGAAGAATTGGCAGCAGTGTCCGCGTATATAAAATCAGGAATCCAAGTTGCACCCGTGGTTCATTTCGCGGATGAAATCGCGCTGAGGTTTCCTCAGCGTGCGTTTCACCAAGCAGATGAGACGGGAATGCGGGTGAAGAGTAAGTTGATGTGGCTGCATGTGGCTTGTAATGGCTGGTTAACTGCTTATTTCATCGACCCAAAACGAGGTCAATTGGCGATGGATGCAATTGACATCTTGCCTAATTTTGAAGGAGTTAGCGTTCATGATGGGTTAGCTAGTTATGGTAAATATGACAGCACTCATGCTCTTTGCAATGCCCATCATTTGCGAGAATTACGGTTCATTGTCGAACGCTACGAGCAAGATTGGGCAGATGACATGATGACATTGCTGGTAGAAATTAAAACGAATATCGCAATTGCTCAAGCAGCCGGAGAAACCACCTTAACGCTGACCCAAATAGCCGATTTTGAACGACGCTATCAGGAAATAATTGAAGCAGGGTTGATTGCCAATCCACCCCCACCTATCGATCTAGATTTTCCAACACCCAAAGGTCGCCGAAAACAGACTCCACCTAAAAATTTATTAGACCGCCTTCAACTATATCAATCTGCGGTTTTATTATTCATGCATGATTGGAGAGTTCCCTTTGATAATAATCAAGCGGAGCGGGATTTGCGGATGATGAAATTAAAACAGCGGCGCATCGACTCGGAGGAAACCTCCGAGTTGTGTGCGACAAGACAGAAGATTTCTGGTACTTTCCGTTCGGTTGAAGGTGCCCAACAGTTTTGTCGGATTCGTGGTTATATCTCCACTCTTCGCAAACAGGGTATTCAAGTTCTTGACGCTCTCAAACTTGTTTTCATGGAAACTCCACTTTTTCCTAGTCTTCAGCCTGAGTAGTTACCCCCATTTAGTAATGTACAGACAGATAAAGTAGGTTGTTTGGGCTTACCAATGTGTCGAGTACCACCCAATCCCGCATAGTCTGCAATCCAATATTCAGGAATACCTAAAACCGCGTAGTCTTCCACTTTCCGCGAATAATCATTTTGCCAATTGCTACTAACCACTTCCGCTACAAATTTAATCGAACTGCCCAAAGTCAGAATCGATTGTTCAGACCAGTACATTTCTTTGGTAAGCTCGTTTCTATCGATTACTGCAATATCAGGTCTAAATGCCGTCATCCCAATGTTGGTAGGGCGTAATATTCCTCGCTGAAGGACGAACCAAGGTAAATTCGCTGCATCAATCTGGACACAGATCTTTGTAGTAATTAAAGCTGCAACCTCTTCATGCGAGCCTGTTGGTTCCAAGTCAAATACCTCTCCATCAATTAGTTCATAGCGATTATCTCCACCATAACTAACGAGAAACTCGTCAAAACTGATAGGCTTCTGTTGTATCGATTGATTGATTGTAATGGTCATAAGCTAACTTAGCCAAACTAATATCACAAGTTTATCAGATCGAATACGTGATGGATGTGTGACTGCTTTTAGAGCATCGCCTCCATTGGTTAAAGATCTGCTTTCTTTTCGAGATGCGATCGCGAACGGCGATCGTGATTTGCGAATATACTGTAGAGTATCGAGACTTAGCTACCGCCACAATCTAGCCTCGCGCCACCGCCAGTGAAGTTAACTGC
>JANNDQ010000144.1:0-9623 GCA_031387965.1 Chamaesiphon sp. OTE_75_metabat_567 | reverse complement strand
ATTTCGATGAGAAACACCCGAATCCCTGAATGTGCGAATTTTTAGACAACCTTCTAATTATACCTCAAAGTTGTACTAATTGAGGAAATTGCTTACACAAAGCCGTAAACAATGGTGATGGCTTACTCTCTTGTAATCGATCGCCTTGCTGCCAATTAAATCGATTCCACAAGAAAGGAGCTTCTTTTTCTGCTGCCAGCCACAGTAATTTTTTAGCTCTGGTAATTGCTACATAAAAGAGGCGGAGATCTTCGCCCTGTTTGAGGTAGTTAGCTAGTTCCCAAGCATCTTTAGGTGTTGGCAAAGATTGGTCGTGTAAATGAGCACGAATTTTTGCTCTAGCTACTTCTGCCAAGGTGAATTCACCCAAGAATTTAGTACCCTGAGGAGTCCATAATTGGCTAGGTAGACGATCGCTTAAAAATGGAATAAACACATAATCCCAGTCTAATCCTTTCGCTTTGTGCATAGTAATAATCGTCACCTGCCCTGATGCGGTATATCGAGATTCCGAACCGTCATCAATATTTTCAAAACCTTCAACTGTTGCAATTTCTTGTAAAACTTCGATCGTGGTATAAATCGAACTACGCCCATACGTTTGGATGGCGATGCGCTCAGCTAATTTATCTGCTGTTGCCAGTTCTGAAGACTGATACTTTAATTTACTACCTAAATAACTAATCAGCTGATAATGGGGCAATGTCAATCTCAAGCGTAGTAATTCACAACAAATTTCTCGTGCATTACTTACTGTTGGCGGCTGGGGTGACTCTAAAATACTCGGATAGAGAAACCGTTCGGGGAATATTGATAGCGCATCAAGATCTTGAGCATCAATTAACTTACGATTTAATAAAACTTTTAAGACGGCTTTTAAGTACTCACTAGAATGCGGCCGATTTATAAACTGAAACAGGGTGAGTATTTCACCAGGAATCTTGGAGGTGCGATCGCCTTCACCTGCCTCATAGAGCTTGATTTCAGGATGCGATCGCTTCCAGTCTGATAGCCTGTCAAAGATAAATTTTGCTTGTCTATTTTCGCGAACTAAAATTGCAGCATTTGCGGTCGGATTCACTTTAAATAGTGTTGTTAATCGCTGCTCGATCAATCGAACAGATTCATAAACATCCCCTGGCATCTGTAATTCTACCCCACGATCTTGGGCGCGAGGATTTGGCTGAGCATCTCCGGCCGATACTGGACGAATAGTCTGTTGCCAGAAGACGGATTCAGCCGCTAGCCGCTCTTGAGTAGGTTTTACTTCCCCATCTTCTTCTTCAAATTTAAACGGTGGTTGGAGCCAATTATTTCCCCAATTCAGGACAAAATTTGCAGTATCCATAATCATCTGAGTACTGCGTCCGGCTTGCTCCATTTTTTCTAGTCTAGACTGCGAATTTGGATCGACAATCTCGCTGCACTGCTGACAAAAATCCCGAAAATAGCGAGGGTCGGCTGGTGTAAAAGTAGAATTAATCGCTTGATTGGGGTCGCCAACCCGAATTAAATTGGGTGGTAGGTCGGGTCGATTTGGAATACCAGCTAATTGGCGGAGTAATTTTTCTTGGAGGGGACTAGAGTCTTGAGCCTCATCTTCAAATACCGCATGAACTTGTTGCTGCCAGATTGTGCGGGCTGATGAGTCTGCCATTACCCGCAAGGCTCCAGCAATCATCTCATCGTAGTCTAGATACCCTCGACTACTCAGCAGCTCCTGATAGGTCTGATAGAGTCCAGCACTGATGCTCAAGATATCATATCGATCTGGGTACAAGCTGGCAATCTGCCACAGATCTGCTGGTGATAAGCCGGAACTTTTTGCTTCGCGGACAGCGTTAAATGCCAAGCTCGGTAATACCTCAGTGCGGATCACCGATTGACGGCGCAATCTTTCGGTTTCCTCACCATCAAAACTCTCCCCTGCTAGCAAGCAACGGTAGCTCTCAGGATTTTGGCTCAACCAGGCTTGGACAGTTTCTTCAATCAGTCGATGATTAGTTGAGGGCATCACCAGTGTCCGATCTGTCAAATCTAGCTGAGATAGCTCTGGATGCCGACTGGCAATACTCAGCGCCAGACTGTGAATGGTATTAACGCTGTAGCCAATTGGTGGTAGCCCCAATTCTTTGAGGCACGCTCTAATTTTATCCTTAATATTCGCCGCAGCCGATCGAGTCAGAGTCACAATGATCAACTGGCGACGCTGGTGCAATCTTTCTCGCGCGATCGTAATTGCTGCTGCTACCGCCATACTGTGAGATTTACCCGCTCCTGGCACTGCTGATACTGCTAGTGGCCCCGAGTGCCAATCCGCAAGCGTCCGCTGTCCCAGCCGCAATCCTTGCCGCCACCCAGCAATGATTTCCGCTTGAGTGGTGGTAATATTTTCTGAACAGACAGCGGGTAAGGTTGGCATGATTGGGGGACTTGGGGACTTGGGGCTGCAACGATAAATAAGGGGGTGTGAGACTACTCACACCCCCTTATTATCTGCTGTCTTGAAACCTAAAGCCTAAAGCCTAAAGCCTAAAGCCTAGATTATCGATCGCGATTAGCTCCAGAGAGTAATTTAGAACCAGCAAGTCCTTCATCCCCTTTGGCTGCTTGACCCGAATAATAGTACTGGTTGTACTTCCGTTGCTTATCAAGGTTGACACCGTTGAGTACCATCCCTAACACTTTGAGTTTAGACTGATTGATGATTTCATTGGCGTACTGGACTGATTCTTTATCCGCAACATTTGGACGCAACACAAACAGCAATCCGTCTACTTGCGATCCCAACATCGCCGCATCTGCCGCAACCGTTAGTGGTGGTGCATCGATAATTACGAAATCGTAAGTTTCTGTCCACTCGGCAATCAAATTACTCATTTGTGCCGAATCAATTAGCACCACTGGATTCGGTGGAATCACACCCGCAGTGAGCAGGAAAACATGGGGCTGAACTTCGATGATTGCCGACTTTTGGTCACATTGACCAGTGAGGACATTACTGAGTCCTTCGTAGTTACCCTGTCTCCAGATCATGTGTTGAGAGGGCTTCCGCATGTCCGCATCCACCAATAAAACGTTCTTGCCAAGTTCAGCTACTGCCGATGCCAAGTTTGCAGCAACAGTTGATTTACCTTCCCCTGCTTGAGAACTAGAAACTACAATTGCTTTGAGGCTATTATCAGCATTGAGAAACTGAAGATTAGTTTGCATCATCCGGAAGGCTTCGCCTTCAATCCCGG
Source organism: Chamaesiphon sp. OTE_75_metabat_567 (assembly GCA_031387965.1). Classification (GTDB taxonomy): domain Bacteria; phylum Cyanobacteriota; class Cyanobacteriia; order Cyanobacteriales; family Chamaesiphonaceae; genus Chamaesiphon. Next base: position 6,381 of record JANNDQ010000144.1, on the reverse strand, counting down.
CTGCTCCACCAGTTAATACTAATTGACCAGGAGTTCTGTCGCTGCCTTTACCAATTTTAGGTAGTTGCCGCTGATTACCAAATATGGGAATTTGACCTAAAACTGGGTAGCCAGGGAGCAAGAGTTTTGCTTCTTCTGCGGTCTTGATCCGTTTGTCAGCACTATCGAGGAGAAAGGCTGTTGCAGCACCAAGGAATAAACCGAGGAAACCACCAATGGCAATGTTCTGGGCTTTTTTGGGTGAGATCGGATCTTGGGGTAGCTCAGCCGCAGTTTGGATTCTAGAGTTACCTAATGTTTGTTGTTCGGCAATCTCAATTTCTTGGAGTTTGCTTAACAGTGTTTTGTAGTTTGTCCGAGTCAGCTCCACCTTCCGTCCGAGGGCATTTTGGGTTTGCTCTAGTTTGGGTAGCGCACTCATCCGTTTTTTGTAGGCATCAACCACAAAAACTAATGCCGTAATCTGCTTTTGCAAACTTGTCCGTTGTGCTTCACTCTTGGCATAATCAGCAATTAAGTTGCCTTGAATCCCCGCTGGTTGCAACTCGACTACCTTGCCTTGAAATGCCTTGTCACCAATTAAACTTTGTTTAAAGCGTTTTTGGAGGATTTCAACCAGCGCTTGCCGCTTCTCTTTGAGGTTGAGAATACTGGGGTCATCGTCGCTGAAACGAGTTTTTTCGATCGCTAGTTTAGATTCAATCTCCTGTAATTCTTTGAGCGATTTCTGCAATCCAGGTGATTCGCTCACCAATCCAGATTGGATGGTTGATTGAGCATCCTTACCGCCAAACAAATTCTGCATTCCTTGCAGTCTGGATGTTTCAGCTGCTAGCAGCGCAGATGCTGAAGTAATCTCTTTGTTGAGGTTGGTAATTGTTTCTACTGCTTTGACAGATTCTGTCGGCAGATCGACAACGTTATACTGCTCTTTGAATAACCGCAGTTCGTTTTCAGCTTGTTTGACTTCACCCTCAATTCGGGGCAGCTCATTCTTCACATACTTACGAGCTGATTCTGCCTCTTTGCGCTGATTATTTTGATCTTCCTTTTGGTAGACAATCATCAGTGTGTCTACGATGTCTTTCGCTAGTTCCCGACTGGGATCTTGGAAGGTAATTTCGAGAATATCTGTAGCTTTGACACTACTAACTTTGAGCTGCTGTTGAAATAGATCGTATTGCTTGCTAAATTTGTCTAATCGCTTGCGTTCTGGTCTGTCTTTGTATTTACCAGTCTTTAATTCTTCAAGTACGCCTTTAATCGTGGTCAAAGATTTCAAGACTTCTGCTTGGGTGTTAGCTGGTGTACTTCCCTGTAAACCGTCGAGATCTCCCCCGCCACCACTAAGTGCCGCCGCACTGCTGAGCAAGGAGCTAGCCTTGTTGTTTTTCTTCAGGATAATTTGACCTTTGGCTTGGAAGATTTCCGTTTGCTTAAAAGTCCACGCCGCCGCCGCTGCGGTAATCAGGCTAAAAACTAGAGCGGCAGGTAACCAACGACGTTTTAGTATTAGCCAATATTGTGCAAGTTCATCCATAATGATTTAAACGGGGGAGACCATGTGTATACTTCTTCCTATTCTAGCACTGTGACTTTAGCTACTTGTATCCGCATTTAAACGTAATTCATATGTGCTAAATCAATCAGTTGCATGAATAGAGGAATGGAAAAGATCTTCAAACCAGCCAAACTTTTGACGTTTGATCTTGATTAGCCAGTGGCTACAAACCAGCAGCGCTATGATGTACATAATACTATAAATCTCCAGATCGGATCTGATCGCCGGCTAGTGTCTTTCCATTAAAGATGACAGCATTGTTATAATAAGTTTTTATAAGGGTGAACTTTTGTGTTAGCAGAACACCAGCCTAATCTCAGCACTATCAGCGTCTCTACGTCTTCTAACCTTAGAATTGAACAGCGACTCCAAGAGATCCCGCCTGAGCCTGGAGTCTACTTCATGCGTGACAATACCGATCGAATCTTGTACATCGGTAAATCCAAAAAACTGAGTTCCCGCGTTCGTTCTTACTTTCGAGATAGCAGCCAGCATACACCTCGGATTGCGATGATGGTGCGTCAAGTTGCCGAAATCGAATTCATCGTTACTGATAGTGAAGCTGAAGCTTTGGCGCTAGAAGCTAATCTGATTAAGCAACATCAGCCTCATTTTAATGTCCTACTCAAGGATGATAAAAAATATCCCTACATTCTAATCACCTGGTCAGAGGATTATCCACGAATCTTAATGACGCGGAATCGTCGGATCGGCAAAGGTAAGGATAAATATTATGGGCCATATACTGATTCTCATCTACTCAGAAATGTCCTGTACACGATCAAGCGAACATTTCCGCTCAGACAAAGACCCCAGCCATTATTCAAAGATCGTCCTTGTCTGAATTATGATATTGGGCGCTGCCCTGGCGTGTGCCAAAGTCTGATTGTGCCGAATGATTATCGGCAAACTGTCGAAAAGGTAGCAATGATTTTTCAGGGTAGAACGAGCGAATTAATTGAAAATTTGACGACTCAAATGGGACGGGCTGCGGAAAATCTGGAATTCGAGCTAGCGGGATTAATTCGCGATCGCATCCAGAATCTCACGGCTCTAAATGCTGATCAAAAAGTATCACTTCCTAATGATACGGTCTCCCGCGATGCGATCGCCCTCGCTGCCGACCAAAAAACTGCCTGTGTCCAATTATTTCAAATTCGCGCTGGTAAATTAGTGGGAAGATTGGGATTCACCGCTCAAGTCCAATCATTGACTGAAGATCTCCCCACGCATACCCCCTCTGACGCAGATCTTGGAGCAATCCTCCAACGAGTACTAGAAGAACACTATCAGTATGCCGATCCAGTCGAAATCCCCCTCGAAATTCTCGTACAGTATTCACTCCCCGACGGTGAAATGTTGGCAAGCTATTTGAGCGATCGCAAGGGTCGGAAAGTGACGCTGATTGCCCCCCAGCGGCAGGGGAAAGCCGAGCTAATCGAGATGGTCGAGAAAAACGCCGTTCACGAACTAACTCGGCTCCAGCGCCAAACTGAGCGGAATCTGGTGTCGCTGCAAGATCTCGCCGAAATCCTGGATTTACCAGAATTGCCCCGCCGAGTCGAAGGTTTTGATATCTCTCATGTCCAAGGATCGAATGCTGTTGCTTCCCAAGTCGTGTTTATTGATGGCTTACCAGCGAAGCAATATTATCGCCACTACAAGATCCAAAATCCTGATATTACGATCGGGCATTCCGATGATTATGCCAGTCATGCGGAGATTGCCCGCCGGAGATTTCGGAAATACGCAGGCGGTGTCAATACCGATGATGCTGATTTTCCCGATGTGGTAATGATTGACGGTGGAAAAGGTCAATTATCGGCGGTGATGAAGGTATTTGAAGATCTCAACATCGCTGATAAGATGTGTATCGTCAGTCTCGCCAAACAGCGCGAAGAAATCTTCTTACCTGGGGAAAGTTTACCCCTGCCTACCGATCCCGAACAGCCAGGTGTCCAACTGCTGCGGCGCGTGCGGGACGAATCTCACCGCTTCGCGATTACGTTTCACCGTCAGCAGCGGAGTGTCAAACAAACTCGATCATATCTAGATGATATTGCTGGATTGGGGAGCCATCGCCAGAAACAACTGCTCGCCCACTTTCATTCGATCGATTATATCCGTGCCGCCAGTGTCGCAGACTTAGCCAAAGCACCGGGAATTGGCAGCCATACAGCGGCTGAGATCTATCGTTACTTTCATCCGACTGATAATTAACTCAACTTAGCTTGCACTGAGGATGATTTCTTCTAGTTCCAACGATTAGCAATTAATCTTAGCTATTGAGATTAGCGTCTAGCTAAAGCAGACGGTAGAGCGTTGGCAGAGCCTGCGCCTTATGCTTACGGTAGACAATGCCAACGAGTACATTAATAGCGATCGCGGGCAACAATCTGAAACCATTACTCCGTCAAGATTCGTTCGTGGGCAGTGCCCAACCTACATTTCTTCTGGATTATCAAGTTGTGTGTCTCACCACAAATGTCTTGACCGCTCCTTATCCAACCGATAAAACCACCCAACGACTTGGGCTTCAGCGGTGGCAAGGGTCTTCGAGTCGCAGCTAGAGTGCTTCGACCATCCGCTGCAAGCCCTTGTTAGCTTGCGCCGTACAGAGAGTAGTTCTAACCAGCTAAAGCAGGGATCTTCAGGGGGACGAGAACTTTGTGAAGCACACTGGGTTTTGCATTTAGATATATCTCACAACAATTGCTCTCGTTATAGCCGACCACAACAGCCCCTATTGTTGTGCCAATTTCAGGATACATTTTTTCATTCATCTCTCCTTCATCTAAAAAATCAGGAATTTTAATCAATCCTTTGGCTAAAGATTCCTCAATACTTACAAAAACTCCGAAAGGCGTATGAAACTCAACTTTCCCCTGCACAAACTGACCTAGCTTATACGTCGATTTGATTTGTTCCCAACTTGTACTATCCATAAAGTTTACTTTCACCGAACAGTGCTGCGCCTTGAATTATAACCCACAGCGATCGAATCCGTTTCGAGTGCAGCCGCTTGTTAGCTTGCAACATCGGATTACTCCCGAGCAGGTCTCCACAAAGGACCGACCGCTAGAAGAAGTACGAAGATATTAAAGATGGCGTTTGAGGCTGTTCCAGACGCTATAGAACCTGCGCTGTCCAGAACGAACCACGCAAAAAGACCCGTAAGGACAGACTTGCGAACAGCTTCGGGTGCAGAGTCATAAGCCCACACTGACAGGCACCAAATCATGACTCCCCAGCCTAGAAGAAAGCCACCTGTAACTGCGGACAGAAACCGCGTCTCTGGTGATATATAGGTCTGCGTGCCATCAAGGGGCCAACTCAGAAAGTCCAGTGTCCACCTGGCTGGTTCTGAAGTCGCCAACATCGTCCCTAAGAAGAAGATCGGAGCAAAAGAACCCACAATTACAGCGGTTATTTTCAGCCACGCTTTGTGAAGTTTATGAGAGTTGAGTGTCTGAGTCATATTCTTTCCTCCATCAAAGTCCTGTAAAATGCGAACATGAGAATTACCTCGTATTTACAAGATACGAGAATTACCTCGTGTTTGTCAATCCACGATCTGAAATGATGACCGACAGTTCCCAATCAACTCCAATCTGGCGCACACCTCAACAAGCTCGTAGCTGGGAACGATTTCATCGCATTCTTGACGCAGCGGCTGACTTGTTTGTTGAGATTGGCTATGAATCAGTCACAACAGATGAAATTGCAGCGAGAGCCAATACCTCAGTTGGAGGGCTATATCGTTTCTTCCCAGATAAGGTAGCGGTTTTTCATGCTTTGCTCGATCGCTATCTCGATCGATTGAGAGAACTGTCTGCGGCTCTTCACACAAAGGAAACCATGCAAGTACCGCTCGACATTTACATTAACCAACTGGTAGATGGGTTCGATCGGTTTGTGAGTGAAAATCCTGGATTCCGCACGGTGTTCGTTCAAGCTCGCCTAATCTCGACTACAGTTGCAATAAATGCAGCTTTTTATCAGGAGCTTGCACAACAGTTCACCGTTTATTTTGCGGCTCTTAATCCGGCTTTAGAGCAAAGTCATCGAGAGCTAATTGCAACAATCAGTGTTGAAGTAGCCTGTGCGCTGGATATTCTCGCCGTGTCCCGCGATCGCACCTTTCAACACCAAGTTCTAGGCGAAACTAAAAAACTGCTGATTGCTTACTTGAGACAGTATACTCCAGACTGATTTTGATGCTCCACTAGCAATCTCAAAATACTGCCCCAACCGACAATCTGAGCCAGCTAACGTTCCGGTTGAGCAGCAGCAACAAACATCGCATCCGAACTAAGATCTTTGGGAAGTCAGCTCCAACCGGTTTGTTAGACTGCGATCAACCAGAATTAATCTAGCAGACTGATTGTAACACTACCACCTTCTATTGCTTGAATTCGCAAATCGTAACCTCGCAACAACTGCATCCCGATTAGAGGAATAGTTTCCGACTCGTTGATGTCAATTGTGCGGTATTGGCCATCCCAGATTACAAGCGCAATATAAACCTCAAAAATACAGGACGTGCCATCTCCCAAAGTTGCAGCATCACGCCCCTTCCAGATTAGATCCAGAGCTGTGATGGTGCTAGATGGCAGAGTTAAGAAACCAGAAAAACCTGTATCGATTACCGCATCAACCAGTTGTGTTTTGGTATCATCTTTTACCACAACTGGGAGAATCGCTTCACAACTTTGATTCACTATTCCATGCATCATATGGATTTTCTCAGACTCCGCGCACCAAAATGGTAAACCGCCTGGTGTCCAATGCGGATAAACCAAGTCTGGGCATCTGGCACT
>JANNDQ010000108.1:0-2793 GCA_031387965.1 Chamaesiphon sp. OTE_75_metabat_567 | reverse complement strand
GGAAATGTGGACATGAGCCAGAAGTAAGGGAGTAAAATACTGAGATTGACGATAGATTAATCGACACAGCTTGGCTAACTATAACATTCAGGCTGTGTCGATCGATCAAATCTAGCTACGCTCGAACTCGTTCCGGCAGAGCGAATTGAGGTCGATCATTTACCGATACATCCGCAGGCACATCTTGCAATAATACCTCACGAATCAGTCGGGCTGCCATCCTTTGAGTTAAACCGCTGGCGATTTTTTGGCCGAAAGATTGGGTTTCGGACTTCATCAAAATCTGCGGAATCTTGGGTAAAACGATCGTCGGATCGAACCCCTTAGTTTGCTGCAAGATGCCCCAAATCCTTTGGATGTGTCCTAGTCCCTCTGATAGCTGTTGAGTGTTGGTAGTGGACGACGGCACCTTCATTCCCATTCCTTTCTGAATCGCATGGGTGACGTTTTGAAGGGTGTTGTTACCGAAGTTATCCAAGCCTCGCACAATTTCATCAGCGAGATAGTCCCGAATGAATGTACCTCGATCGGAGAGAATAAAGTCTAGGGTTTGGTCGATGACTTGATTGAGATCGTACTCATCGCTACTTCGAGCATTATTAAGCAGATTTTCTAGGCGATTCCAGCGGAAGGAACCGTCTTTAAATAATAGTTCTTTGAGGGAATTGCGGAGATCCGGAGCAGGATCTGTCAGTAATCGTTTCGCGACATAAGGATAGGCTTTCGCTAATACTTTAAAGTCAGGATCGACAGAGATCGCGATCCCTTCGAGCGTGGCAAGCGATCGTAAGATCAATGCGTAGTAAGCTGGTACTTGGAACGGAAACTCATACATTACGCCCGATAATTGGTCGGTAACGCTTTTAAAATCCATCTCGGCAATATTTGTTCCTGCCTCTCCCAACGAGCTATTGAATACATAAGATATCGCCGGAATAATCGGCGTTAGATCTGTATCTGGAGTGAGAAATTCTAACTTGACAAAATCTCGTCCTAATCCATCAAAATCTCGATTGACTAAATGAACGATCGCCTCAACTAAACCATATCTTTGATAGGGTTTAACTTGGCTCATCATTCCGAAATCTAGGTAAGCTAGCTTACCATCAGGTGTTGCTAATAGATTACCAGGATGCGGATCGGCATGAAAGAAGCCATGCTCTAATAGTTGTCGGAGCGAACACTGAACCCCAACTTCGACTAAATAGGTAGCATTGAGTCCCTGAGCGGCTACTGCTTCGAGATTGGTTAATTTTGTACCCGTGATCCACTCCATCGTCAGGACTCTGCGCCCAGTATATTGCCAGTAGATACTCGGTACATAAATATCCTGCATCCCGCCATACAATTCGGCAAACTTTTCGGCATTGCGCCCTTCATTTTCGTAGTCCATCTCCTCAAAGATTCGCTCTGCAAATTCATCAACGATCGAAACTAAATTGCTGCGAATCTGTTTGAAATTAGTTTGCGCCCAGATACATAATGTCCTCATTACATGAAGATCGAGTGCAATGCTATCCGCTAATCCTGGACGCTGAACTTTAATCGCAACAGTTTCACCACTCCAAAGCTTGCCTTTATATACTTGTCCGAGCGATGCGGCTGCGATCGGTAAATCGCTGATTTCAGCATAGATCGCTTCAGGTCTGTCACCTAATTCTTCTTCGATAAACTGGTAGGCAATCTCATTAGAAAAAGCTGGAATATTATCTTGTAATTGAGCTAATTCTTCTAAAAACTGAGGTGGCACTAAATCTGGGCGGGTAGAGAGTGCCTGACCAATTTTAATGTATGCAGGCCCTAATTTTGTCAACAGCCCCCGAATTTGGATCGCTCGTTTGCCGAGATTTTGTTTAGATCTGTTGGTGACTTTATCCGTCCATAATCCCAGCGCAAACGTAATCATTGGCAAAAAGATGCCGATGAAGCGCCCAAATACTTTTAATGGTTGGCTACTATAATACTCGGCGATCGCGATCGGATCGTATCCCAACCAAGTCCCCTCGGTTACTTCTTTCACTCGTCTAGAGTTCACAACTTCTACATCAGCGACAAGTTCGGTTGGCACGGCTGCTACTGGCTGATTAGAAGAAGCATCGACTCGATTCGTCTCTGGCGAGAACTGATTAGAAGATGTTGTGTTCATGAGGTGATGATAATTAACCTTGTTAACTATTGTAACAATTTTTGGTAACTGACAGGGGATATTATCTATCTTACTGCCACCAACTCATCTAAGTCTGGGGGTTCTCCTCCCGCTAGAGATTCGGAATACCGCTGTCTAGGTTTTAGGCTTTAGGCAATTTCGTAGGGTGGGCACTGCCCACCACACAAATTTCAGGCAGTTTCAAGCATCTAAATACTTGCAGTATTTAAAATGGAGATAGATTTCCAACTACATCAGCGCTGGATGGCTCGATCAATCGAACTCGCGACGAGAGCTGGAATCGCCGGAGAGGTGCCTGTCGGAGCAATAATTATTAACTCCAGCGGTGAGATGATCGCCGAGGGTGAAAATCGGCGGGAGCGAGATCGAGATCCGACGGCTCATGCGGAAATTGTGGCGATTCGGGCGGCAGGCGCTTATCTGAATAGTTGGCATCTCGATCGATGTACACTATATGTTACGCTCGAACCCTGTCCAATGTGTGCGGGAGCGATCGTCTCAGCACGATTGGGTTTGCTCGTATATGGTGCTGATGATGCCAAAACTGGCAGTGTCCGCACGGTACTAAATATTCCTGACAGTGCGGCTTCCAATCATAAATTAACCGTCATTGGCGGGATTTTAGA
>JANNDQ010000092.1:0-8469 GCA_031387965.1 Chamaesiphon sp. OTE_75_metabat_567 | reverse complement strand
CGATGCCAAAGGGTACGGGTTGATGGTGTCGATCGAGGATATATAATTCGGTATTAGCGATCGGTCGTCCTAATGGTACGGTCCCATTGACCCCAGCAAGGTGATGAGTAGTAGACCAGATCGTAGTCTCAGTCGGGCCGTACATATTGTGAATCTGCCCGGAAACCAGCCGCTGGAGCTGGACAGCGAGATCTTCAGTTAGGGCTTCTCCACCGACCATCATCGTCTGAATCTGGCTCAGGGCGATGCGGGTATCGGGATCGGCTAGGAGTAGCCGCGTCATCGACGGAGTACACTGGAGGTGAGTAACTTGATGACGATCGATCAGTCCTGAGCAGGAGTTATCCTGGGCGGCAATCGCTTGGGCAGCTTGAGATTGAGCGGCTGCTTTGACTCGATCGAGCAAGGGTAATTGAGATAGTACCAGATCGGTATCGACCCCATAGTCGATCAGACAGGCAATTTCATCAACATCAATATCCATAATTCGATCAACCATTGTCAAGCAGGTTTCGACCGTGCCAAACAAACCGCTCGTCTCATAGTAACGCTCGAACGAGAAATCTAGCACCTCATCCATTGCCTGTTCCGACAGATGCTCCACCGAAAACTTGCCTTTGTCATCGGTAGTCTGCTGCTTGAACGTGGGAAAGTCCCAAGTTGCCAGCCGGATCAGATCGAGGGAGCTGGCTAGATATCGGCGCATCGGTTGGCGGACGATTTCCTTCACAGCGGCATCACTTTCGCCCACGAAGGTATGAATCATCAGCGTGACTGTCCCCTGTCCTGGATGGTGATTTTCGGCCCATGCCTGACGATAAATCGCGATTTTGCTAGCTAAGTCATCCAAACTTTGTCCCAACAGGTGCGTCAGAATATTAAAGCCCTTTGCACCCGCCATTTGGAAGGTTTCGGGATTACCCGCCGCTGTCACCCAAATCGGTAACTCTGGCTGAATTGGACGCGGCAGAGTTTGGACATCTACCAGCTCACCCTTCCCATTCGGATAGCTGATACTTTCGCCGCGCCACAGTGCTTGTACCTGTTCGATCTGCTCGAACATGATGTCTTTGCGATTGGCATAGGTTTCGGGGCGGAGTACAAAATCATTGGGCTGCCAACCAGCGGCGAAGGAAACTCCCACCCGTCCACCGGAAATATTATCAATCACCGCCCAATCTTCAGCAATCCGAATCGAGCTATGCAGGGGTGCGACACAGCTTCCTGCCCGAATCTGAATCTGGTTTGTCCGGGCGGCGATCGCGGCACTAGTGACCGCTGCATTGGGGAACAAGCCCCCGAAAGCGTGAAAATGACGTTCTGGAGTCCAAACGGCTTTAAAGCCCTGGCGATCGGCAAATTCAGTGGCTGCAAACAGCAGTCGATATTTGCCCGTCGGATCTGCGCCCTGTTCGTGGCTGGAGAAGTAAAACAGGCTGAAATCAACGGGTTTCGTCCGGTTGCGAGTCTGTTGCTGGGGTGCCAGCGCTCGTTCCGCTTTGGCGCTGTAGATTACCACCTTAAAGCCCCGTGCTAGCGTCCAGAATAGTTCTAATACCGATATATCAAAGGATAAGCTGGTTACTGCCAGCCATACCCCCGGCGGCTGATGGTCAATCCGAGCATCCATCCCCGTAAAGAAGTTGACCACATTCCGATGTTCTACCATTACCCCTTTGGGTTTTCCGGTGGAGCCAGATGTATAGATGGTGTAGCTCAGGTGGGCAGGCTTAACGCCACTCACAGGATTGGCGATTGGTTCGCGGGAAATTTCCGACCACATGCTATCGATCGCAATTACTTTAACAGTAGGATCTACTTCTAGTTTGGATATCAGCTGCTGCTGAGTAATAACTGTCTTCGTCTGGGAATCCGCCAGCATATATGCGAGTCGATCTGCGGGAAATTCTGGATCTAGCGGTAGATAGCCGCCGCCAGCTTTGTGAATTGCCAGTAGCCCCACCATCATCGCCACAGAACGTTCGATGTACAGCCCGACGAGCAGATCTGGCCCTACGCCTTGAAGTTGGAGATAGTGGGCTAGCTGATTCGCGCGTTCGTTTAATTGCTGGTAAGTCAACTCTTCACCGCCAAACGTAACGGCAATTGCATCGGGAGTTCGGGCTACCTGCTGCTCAAATAACTCGTGAATACAAGCATCGGGAACTGGTGTTTCGGTTTGATTCCAATCGATTAAAAATTGCTGCTGCTCTTCACTATTGAGCAGTGGCAACCTGTCTAGGGGCTGATCTGGCTGTGCGAGACATCCGGTAATCAGATTGTGGAGTTGACTGACGATCGCTTTACTCTCTACGGTTGTGAGTGAGCCAGTATGGACTAGCTCTGGCAAACTGCCATCCTCATAGGCAACCAAGGCAATCGTCGCATTCAAATGCTGCCAATCTAGTCGATCGGGACTAGGAGCCGATACAATAGTGACGGGCAACGCTCGACCGACGGGATTGTCCCGTAGCTCTGGATAGCGTCTCAAGAGGGTGTGTCTGAAGCTACCTAATCTGGCTGTCCGCTCTAGGGATGTTTCCAATCGAGTCTGAAATTGACTAAAGGATTCCCCAGCCTGAACTTTGACCCGAAATGGTACCCGTTGGGCAAAAATTTGGGGGGCGATGCTGCGCTGTGCTTCAGTCTGGAGTCCCAGATCAAAATTCTGTTCGGGTGAGAGTCTGGCACAATAGGCAGCAAACATTGACAGTACGGCTGTTGGTGCTACCTGCTGATCTAGATTGATCGAATATCGCTCAATCCCAGTCTGCCAGAGACTATCAGTAACCGATCCCCTCCCATGAGTATTGGTGATGTAGGGATGCTCAAACGGTGCAAGTTGCTCTGCCCGTTTCGCCCAGACTTGCTCGTGCCGACAGATATCTTGATTCCGCTGAGTAATTGCGGCGGCAAAGTCTGGATCGAGAGCTGGTAAGATCATGCCTGGGTGGATGCCATATTCTGCAATCAGCCGATCGACCGCAAGTTCGTGACCATCGATCGTGCTAATCTGACTAAATTCGATCGCTCCATCTGCCGTCGCAATGCACAATCCGTTTTGATCCAATCTCATGACTCGCCCTGGAGTACCGTAAGCATTCGTCACAATTCGGGCTGACTCCACTACAATCACGCCACCTGGTAGCCAGATTTTGACCATACCCAGAGGATTACGAGTATGTCCAAAGTCTAGTGATCGAGCTAAAGTCCAAATCTCATGGCTAGTAGCATCAAATGATAACAGCGAGGAGGCATCAGGGCGATGGCTCGGCCCAAAATAAGTTCGCTGGGATAGATCCTGCTCGTAGGGTTTAGCAGTCCCGACTGCCAACTCGGTAATCAGCTCACCAAAGGACTCAACCGCTGCCTCAAAACACCGAGAATTCAAACTCAATGAGGTATCATCCGGCAAAACTGGCACCATTTTCTGCTTAAAAATTCGACCAGCATCAATCTCATCAATAACTTCATGCCAGGTGACAGCGTGGTGAGTTTCCCCATGCTGGATTGCCCAGGCAGTTGCATGTAGTCCGGCATATTTGGGTAAAGGCGAGTCATGATAGTTAATCGCGGTGCCGCGCGCGTGGGTAACTACGCTCTCAGGAATAATCCACTGGGTATTGTTGATGCTAAATAGATAATCATACTCACTACCGAGTATCTGCGCCTGAAATGTTGCTCGATCGACAGCATAAGCCAGATCATGTGCTTGAGACCACTCACGCAATGAACCATCTGTGGAATAAATGCCCAGCACTTGCCACCCTTGTTGCAATAATACTTCTAGGCAGCTTAGCGCCACCACACCATCGCCGACAACATAACAGGAAAGACTAGACATAGGATTCAATGCTCAATTCAGCTCAACTTAACTTTATTTAAATTCTGATTAAATTGCTGGGAACTTCCATTTTGATCGTGTTTCCCGGCGAGTAGACTGCTCGATCTTCGGTATCAGCAAGAATAATCGACCCCGCCCCAATGATATTTTCTGCACCGATTTTGATATAATTTTTGACGGTGGCATTTAATCCGATAAAAGTGTATTCGCCAATGACTGCACCACCCCCGATGCAAACTTCAGCAGACAGAAAGCAGTGATCTTTAATCACACCGTGATGTCCAAGATGATTGGGTCCCAATAGTAGACAGTTATTGCCGATCGAGGTGAAAGGTTGGATCACGTTATTTTCCAAAATACAGCAGTTTTCACCTACTGGTGTATTGAAATAACAGGCTTTGGAACTGATATAAGAAACAAATCTATATCCCCGCGCTTTAGCATCTAAGTACTTTTGTGCCCGCAACTTATTCACTTTTTGATAACTAATTGCGATGAACAAATGGTATCGATCGGGTGGGTAAAGCTGTTCAAGTTTTTCATAGGAAACCATTGGTAATCCCTGAAAAATATCTTGCTTGAGATAGTTTTCATCAACGGTGAATGCAACTACCTCATGTTCGGAATCATGCGTTAGATAGAAATGAACCATTTCGGCAATTTCACTGCTACCGAAAATCACAACTTTAGCCATGAATTATCTGCCTATTGATTTAGAATGATTTTGGGCTGTTGCATGGTTAGCTGAATCTAGACTGCTTCCACGGCACTCTTCATGATCCGCGCGGGGCTACCTACCGCAATACTCCCGGCAGGAATATGCTTAGTTGCCACGGCTCCAGCACCCAAATGTGCCCAAGCACCAATATTTATCCCAGGCAGAACTGTACTCCCGAGTGCGAGAAATACGCCTTCATCAACTGACGCGCCGCCAGCGAGATGAGCTACCGCAATATGGACATAATCACCAACGATGCAGTCATGATCGACACTCGCCTTGGTGTTAAGGATCACATGAGCACCAATAGTGGAGCTAGGCTGAACAATTGCCCCCGCACAGATGATTGTGCCTACTCCAAGCGGAACTTCGGGGTGAACCCAGGCGAAGGGATGAATCGCTGTAATCCAATTGAGATCCATGCTTGTCGCCACCTGCTTTCTGACATGATTGTCGCCTAGCCCAATAATTGCTCCATCGCATTTGGCATCGCTCAAATCACCAATCGGCCCCATAATTGGAATCCCAAAAATCGACTCACCCCATTTATGCGAATCGTCATCATAGAATCCGATTACCTTGTAACCGATCGCCAAAAGTGTAGATGCTACAACTTTTGCATGACCTCCGGCTCCAATTACCGCTATTCTTTGTTTATCGATAATCTCTTTCATTACTTAGCAATATGGATCTAAATATATAGTTATCATTCCCGCTGCGATCAAGTAAAATAACAATGAGTCGTAAAGTTTTCAATCTATCCAATAATATCTTCCCGCAGTGAAGAAGCGTTTGAGCCGATCATACCTGATTGAGATCTGGTGTGAGATCGTTATTTTGGCGTAGAAATTAACAGCTTGAAAATAACGCCGCTCAGTTTGAAATCCATTCAACCTTTTCGTTAGTAACCAACGATAGTAGTCAGGAATCAATTGAGCTACGGGTTTTCAAAGATCTTTGTAGCTTACCATAAAGATCGATATCCTTTGTCGTTGGCATAGCCTCTCTGGAAGAGAATCGATCTGGTACTAAGTGGTTTAGACTTACCCTGTATACAATTGATTTGAGTTGCTGCGTAGATCTCTACCCCACCCTAGCCCTCCCCTTGGAAAGGGGCTACCGTGTATACACAAGTCTAGAGAGAAGCGAAAACCCTAGAAATCCCCCTGTCTTGTCGTTTTTTTATTCGGGGGGAACCCCGAATAAAAACGCCGCTAAATCCCCCTTAAAAAGGGGGACTTTGACCAGATCTGAGCAAGCTTTTTAAGGGGGTTTGGGGGATTAAAATCTACGCATCAACTTAAATGGACTTGTGTATACACGTTAGTTCCAAGGGGAGGGGACAAGAGTCACGCTGTTCAAGGGGAAATTTATCATAATATCAAGTTGAAGATACTCAACGATAACTTAGCTCCTCCCCTTGGAAAGGGGAGGTTGGGTGGGGTAGAGATCTACGCAGCAATTCAGAGAGACTTGTGTATGCACGCCAGCCGTTTAGGCTCAAGTGCTGGCATGAATAGTGTAAATTTAGAGATCCAGCAATCCGTACCGTTTCTGGAGGGTGAGGAGCTGAGTTCTAGCGGCGGCGGCATTGTCAGCGAGATCGGCAAATTCGATCAGTCTGAGCAATTCTCTTTTAAGCAAATTACGTTCGATCACTAGGGTTTCTCGATCGAGTTCCGGTGGTAAAACGACCATATCATACAAAGTCGCCCGATCTTTGCCCAGATCTGGTCGGAGTATCCGTCCCCGACGTTGGATAAACTGACGCGGGTTGGTGCTGCTGGCAAGAATCACGGCGTGTCTAATCGCGGGAATATCGATGCCTTCATCTAAGCAGCGAATGGCAACTAGTCCCTGCAATGCGCCAGATTCAAACTGGTGACGGAGGTGTTCTCGATCAAGTAGCGATGTTGCCGCAGTATATGTATTCACACGATAGCCGAGTTCGTTACCTAATAGGTGGGTAACTGCGGTCAGTTGTTGGATACTATCGCTGCTGCCATCACCACAGTAAAACAGAGTGTGACTGGTGTTCAAGCGCTCTTTCATTAACGCTCTAAGGGCGACAAGCTTATTTGCAGCGGCACCAATCAGTCGGGCGCGTTGCATCAGTAATGGGGTCAGATCTGGAGTGTCGAAGTCGGGCTGAGCGGCTCGATCTCGATCTTGGTAGAGGAGTTTCCGGCTAATTGCGCGGGTGAGTTTGAGGTACTGTTCGCTCTCATTTTCGGTCAGCTCAACGAGGATGGGATAGTATAGATAGTGGACAAGGGCACCGCAATCGATCGCATCTTTGAGGGTAAATTCAGGCTGTAAGATGTCTCCAAAGTAATCGAGGATACTCTGTGTACCGTTCTCGTCATAGTGCCGCTCTGGGGTGGCTGAGAGGGCAAGTCGCAAGCCAACATTTCGGGGCAGACTGGATGCGCACTTTTTCGCCCCAAGGTTGTGGGCTTCATCACCGATAATTAAGGTACGATCGGGTAGATATTTGAGCTGGGATTGAAAGCCGGGAGTAATTAGGGTTTGATTCGTCGTGATAATGGTCAGGAATTTTTGGCTGGCGGTATTAATTCTGGCAAGTTGAGCTGAGAATTTGCTCTGCCACTGATGAATGCTGTCACAGGCGAGAATCGGCTGAAGCTGAAATTTCTCACATTCTCGTCCCCACTGAGTGACGAGGTGCCGGAAGGGACAGATGATGATCAAAACCTGGAGGTCGATTTGCTGATATAGTTGATGAGCGATCGCCAGAGCTGTAATCGTCTTACCTGCACCTGTCGCCATCTTGAGCGTACCTCGCCCTTGATTTTGGAACCAGTTAGAGATGGCTTGCTGCTGATACGATCGCAGTTGCAGCTGTTTTGGCAGCTGAGGACAGCCAGGGGGAACTGGATTGACTTGATAGCTAATCTGAGATTCAGCTACAGCTACCAATTTGTTAATACTCGTCAATGCCGATCCTGAAATCCCAGATATTTTTTTGACTCGATAGGGATGCTGAGAGTCGATCGACACTACCAGTCACCGAACAATGTACTCTTTTATACTATCATATCAACCTGCGTCACCGACCAAACAAATAACTCTCGTCTGAATGTCACCAAAGACCGTGTTGACGTAGAGTTAGGATTGAGTGTAATCTGTGACTCAATTACTGCCTATTTCAATCATTAATTACCAATAACTGCCTGATGAGGAATACCCCGACTGCGATCGTTCTTTGTCTCGCTTATGTCATTGGTTTACTTGTCACTTTCAACCCGTGGGTGAGATGGGGAATGCTCGTCGTAGCTCTCCCTTTGGCGTTACTGCTACCGAGGGTTTGGAGCAATACGCCCAGATGGCAGGTATTACTGGCAGCGATCGCGATCGCAGGATGTGCTAGTTTCTATTTAGAAATCCGAATTCCAACCCCAGCGGCAAATGATATCAGCAAGTATATTCCAGCGACTGCCGAGCGGGGGACATCGCAATTTACGATCGTTCAAGGGATTGTCGATAGTTATCCCCGCGTTACTCGCAGTCAAAATAGTCAATTTTGGCTCAAAGCAACTCAGTTAAATGAGATTCAGGGGGACAACGTGCGCCCCGCAGACGTGAGTAAACCCGTTAGTGGTCGGGTGTACGTTACTGTACCATTACAGAGCGGGACGGGCTTACAGCCAGGGGTTGATGTCTCGATTACGGGGACGTTGTATCTACCTCAAGCAAATCCAAATCCGGGTGGGTTTAGCTTTCGGGACTATTTGCGTCTGTCGGGTGGATTTTCAGGAATGCGGGGAGTTCAACTGCGAGTACCGGATGAGAGTCAAACGCAGCAATGGAGCTGGGGGAAGCTGCGGCAGCGGATTGCGGCGGCACAGGTAAGGTGGCTGGATATACCCGCTGGGCCACTGGTAAC
>JANNDQ010000088.1:0-3466 GCA_031387965.1 Chamaesiphon sp. OTE_75_metabat_567 | reverse complement strand
CCTCTAACCATCCAAGGCGGACTTCGCACCATGAGGAGTAGTTTTAATCACTGTGGATATCGGTGGCAGATTTGGTTGAGATATCACCTAAATTTATAATCTAAATCACTAGCCTGAAATAGCTCTTTCCCAGACCCAGATCGCACTCATGATAATTACCCCAATCGAAATAATCCGGCGAATCGGCAGATCCCAGGGGAATTTACGGAGATAGGATAGTAATAGGTAGGCAACTAAGACGATCGCGAATTGTCCTAGCTCGATACCAACACTGAAACTAGCGATCGAAGTGAGCAAATTATTGCGCGGTAAGTCTAGTTCCTGCATCACTGAAGAAAATCCCAATCCGTGAATTAGACCAAAACCAAAAGCTAATTGCCACCTAGCTTTTACATCCTTTCGCCACAAGTTTTCTGAAGCAATATAGGCGATCGATAAGGCAATTGCAATCTCTACCCAGCGACTAGGGACGGAGACAATATTTAGAGCCGCAAGGAATAATGTAACTGAATGCGAGAGACTAAATGCTGTAACTACTTTAAGTAAATAACCTAATTCTCCACCCAGCATGAGGAGACTAATTAAGAATAGAATATGATCGTAACCAGTCCAAATATGCTCGACTCCCAGTCGAATAAAACTGATGATTTGTTGAGCAATTGGCGGGTCAATTAAAGCCGCAGTTGGAGTTTCAGGCGTGAAGACGAGGTTTTCAATGCGTTGGCGCAGCCTCTCGGAACGAGAATTGGCATAAAATACCTGCGCTAGGCACCTTGCTGTGGATACGCCAGGGACAAATAGGTCATAGCGCATTTGTAGCTGTTCTACAGGCTCCTGCCATTGATATTGCAATAGCAACGTACTATGAGTTTCAGGAGTAGGGACGAGATTTGATGAATTTTTTTTAGCAACACTAGATTTGACTTTTAAGGTTTCATTTTTTTCGCCACCAACTGTTAGCTGAATTTTTTCGTTTAAAAATTTCTGGAGATCTTGCTGATGCTTAGTTATTTCTGAATCTGATAACTGCTGATTTTTATCATCATCAAACTGAGAGATTAGCCCTGTTGGTACGGTGAGATTTAGATCGACATTTTTTTGGTTGATTTGAATATCTGCTACTGCTAAGTCTGCCCAATGAGCCTGACTGGGTGTCGCTAAAGACAGCACCATTAATAAACCTAATCCCCAACAAATTACATTTTTTAAAGTTTTAGACATTTTAGTGAATAGTGAATAGTGAATGGTGGGGAGGAAGTAGGAAAACTATTAATTTAAGCCTGACAATCCGACCCCCAAACCTAGCGCTTGTCTAGCTCCAGCATCAAAGGTCGGATCGAGCTTGCGGACTTCTTCCTGGTAGCGTTGAGCTTGCGCTGATTGCCCTTTAGCTTGAGCGATAACGGCAGCTCGATCGAATAAACCTGGATCGCGAATTCCTGATTTCAAAGCTGTCTCGATCGCTTGCTGTGCCGATTCTAGCTGTCCCATTTTCAGGTAGGCAGCGGCTAATGTATCCCAGGTTTCGGGATCTTGGCGAACTTTAACTTCTGCTTGCATCAAGGTTAGTGCCTCAGCCAGATCCGATCCCTGTGCGCGTTCCATTAATAGTTGAGCTAATTCACGCTGATGTCCAAACCCAGTTAAATCCTCGCGCAATCGCGATACTGCCTGCTCCCAGATTTTATTAGCTTCGACGGTATTACCCTGTAATCTCTTGACTCGCGCTACTCCTCTAAGGACAGTGTGATCGTAAGTTGTTGGCGCTTGGCGATTTGCGAGGAAAAACCTGTCGTATAATGCGATCGCTTGCTGCTGATATTGAGTCTGAGTGGGATCTGCCTGCCACCTGCGGACAGCTAATTCGGCTGAGTTTAATAATGCTGGGGGATATTCGGGCAAGATCTGTAAGGCAGATTTGTATAGTTCCTCAGCCTCTTTAAGCTGTCCCCGCTTGTAATAGAGCCGCCCCAATAATGTGCGTACCGATGCTGAACTACCAGCTTCATCCGGTTCTTCCGCCGCGATTGCCGCTTGAAAGTCCTGGATCGCAGCTTGATCCTTACCCTGAGCGAAACCGACTAAGCCTCTGAGCGTGAGATTAGTGAGTGTGGGCAATTTTTGAGCTAAAGTATCAGCAGCTCTTCGTGCAGCTGTGATGTCGCCTAAAGCGAGGTAGTTAGTAGTCGAGAGCGCCAGAGCTTCCTTTTGGGGCGGAAGTTGTTTGAGCAAAGCTTGGGATTGGGCGAAGTCATGTTTCGCTGTCGCGATTTTGGCTAGGACGATTGTTGCACCATGATTATCAACTGATAATTGTGCAAGAGATGCTTGGGCTGCTTGCTCTGCGAGGAGATACCAGCTACTTTCTCCAGTTGCGCGCGCCATTTGGAGATAATTTTGAGCTAATGCCGCGCGGGGCAGTCCAGCAGTAGGCTGCTGTTGAATAATGCGGCGATGAAAGGCGATTTCCTGCTGAATGTTTTTGGTGTTAGTACCAGTGGTTGGCGGCTGGAAACGATAGTTCCAAGCTGGATTAGAGTTGGAATTTGAGTTAGAAAGTACGGTATAAGTAGCGATCGAAAGACCCATTCCTAGCAGTATGGCGATCGACAGTAGTTTAGGCTGGGATAATAGTTTAGATGGAAAAATACGCATAAATTTAGCGCAGCTCAATTACTGGCGTTAGATCTGGAGTTGATTTAGGATTTTCAGTAGTTGTCGTTGCACCGAAATTGGGAGTTACTGGTTGAGAATTGCTAGGAACTGCGCCGATATTGGTAGATCCTTGTTTCATCTCCGCCAGTAAGATTTGCGGATCGCGATAGCCTAATCTTGGGGCTAACAGGATAGCTAAACCACGCGCTAATTCAGTTTTATTTTGAGCGATCGCATCTGCTAAAGTAATCATCAGAGTGCGATTGTCTTCCAATCTTTGCTTGGTTCTCTCCCCTTCTAATTGGGCAACTTCTGGCGGATTTGGTCGCCAAGTTACCCCAACTTGCCAGCGGAGATTGTTGTTATTAGTACTAGAACCATTGAAGCCACTGTTAAAACTGTTAAAGTTATCATTATTTGCTGAGCCGAGGTCGAGCTTGACACAAAAGCTAGAACAAGCGTCTGAGCTAACTGGGAATGAAGAAAATTGAGCATTTGCTGGATCTGTGGCGATCGTCATTCCCAAAATCGTCAATAAAAAGAGTGGGTACTTCATATATAATTATTCACAAATTTTATTTATTGTTTAAAATTAAAATTATTACTCGCCATGGTTTTCAACTAATTCAAACCAAGCTGCTTGCCCATAAGGATTGCCATTGTTGTCAAACAGATTCCAAAGAGTTGCATTTAGTATTCTAAATTCTTTGCCTGTTTTACTAATCCGAACACCACTATAATTACTAATATAATTATTTAGATTAACTTGAGCCATTGCTGCCGATCTAGCAGATCGATCGACTGGTTTAGC
>JANNDQ010000055.1:0-5683 GCA_031387965.1 Chamaesiphon sp. OTE_75_metabat_567 | reverse complement strand
GAGTCATTCACTACTATAGCACAGAATTTTGCTCGTTGAGATGGTTTTTTGCTGGAACGATCGCCGCTGGATCGGGTGGGATTTGACATAATTGCTGTGTCCAATGAGCGATTTTGGCAGACAGTTCATCTTTGCGAACGGGTTTTGACAAAAAGTCATCCATGCCCGAAACCATCGCTAGCTCGCGATCTTCCTTCATGGCGCTAGCGGTGAGGGCGACAATCGTCGTGTGGCGAATCTTTCCCTCCCGCAGCCGAATTTCTCTAGTGGTGGCATAACCATCGAGGCGAGGCATGTGACAATCCATTAAAATCATGTCGTAGTCTTGGCTAGCAATTTTCACGAGGACTTCTTCGCCATCACAGGCAAGATCTGCTGAATATCCCAAATTTTTGAGCTGGTTGAGGGCAACTTTTTGGTTGACTTTATTATCTTCAGCTACCAAGATCCGTAAGTTGGGATTGATTGGCTGGGCGCGATTTGGCTGGGGTGGTTTAGGTGCTGCCACGTCTTCAAATGATCTCTGCTGAGTCGCGACAGTATCAGCAGTGTGTTTGCAGTTGGTGGCATCATTTGACTCGATGCAGATACATTTGTGAAGGAGACTAAGCGGCTTGGCTGGTTTGAAGACGTATCCGGCGATCATAGCGCGTTGCTGAAGTTTGGCTGCGCGATCGTATTCATTAAAAGCAATCGTGGCGATTGTCCGCAGACTAGTCAGTTCTGGGTAGTGGCTAATTTGGTCTGGAAGGGTGCTATTCGGGCGATCGGCAAAGCTTAGATCGGTAATTAGGAGTTGGAACGGTTTATCGACTGCGGCGGCGGCAAGGAGGAGATTCATGGCAGCAGTACTAGTTGTCGTGGTGGTGACGATCGCGCCATAGTATTCAGCAGCAGCCGCGATCGAATGGCGACTGTGATCCCAATTTCCAGCGACTAATAGGCGCTGTCCCTGGATTTCTTGGGCTAGCTTGCGACTGAGCAATAATTCATCATTAGTTGCTAAGGGAAAGATCGCTCGACTACAGGCTAATGTAAACCAAAAGATCGAACCTGATTCTGGCGCACTAATCACGCCGATTTCACCACCCATCATTTCTACCAATCGTTTAGAAATTGCTAGTCCTAAACCCGTCCCGCCATATTGACGAGTGGTGGAAGAATCAGCTTGAGCAAAAGATTGGAAAATTTGATCTTGGCTGTCTGGATCAATGCCAATGCCAGTATCTTGAACTTGGAAATACAAAGTGGTTTGACGATCGGTTGTCGCGATCGCGCTAATATCGATCGACACTCC
Source organism: Chamaesiphon sp. OTE_75_metabat_567 (assembly GCA_031387965.1). GTDB lineage: Bacteria > Cyanobacteriota > Cyanobacteriia > Cyanobacteriales > Chamaesiphonaceae > Chamaesiphon. The sequence continues at coordinate 4,386 of JANNDQ010000055.1, read as the reverse complement.
ACCACAATCTGTAAACTTGATCGCATTACCGATTAAGTTAGTCAGGATTTGACCCAACCTAGTCGGATCGCCTTGTAAATTGGTGGGAATTGTTGGATCGAACCGACAACTTAGCTCGATCCCTTTGGAGTAAGCATTATTTGCGAGGACTTCGATCGTTTGCTCGACAGTATCAGTTAAATTAAAATCGATTTCTTCGAGGTGTAGTTCTCCAGCCTCGATCTTAGTGAAATCCAGAATCTCATTGATAATATTTAATAAATTATCAGAACTTCCGCGAATAATCTCAACGAAATTTCGCTGTTCTTCATTAATATTTGTATCGAGTAATAACTCCGTAAAGCTGATAATCCCATTCATCGGAGTCCGAATTTCATGGCTCATATTTGCCAGAAATTCACTCTTCATCTTTCCCGCAGATTCAGCTAGCCGACGGGCTTTCTCTAGCTCCATATTCTCTTTGGTTAATTCTTGCTGTCGATGACGTTCAAGGGCGATCGATAGCGACTGAACTTGCTTCGAGATTGTAATATCTTCAATCACCAATAAAAATCCTGAAACAACTGAAATTTCTTCGATTTTCTTGCCATCGATGATATCTCGCTGAATCTCTTGCCAATTGTAGAGTGCTTCTACTCTGAGTGTAAAATATTTATCCTGACGTTTTACTTCCTTTGCTGATAAACTCCGATAAGTGTGGAGATCTTGCAGATGATCTTCCCACTCTTTGGTACTGAACCAATCAGGAATCAAGCAATGTTCAATTTTATCGCCGATATTAATACTCAATAGCTGAGAGGCGATCGAATTACAAAACCAGACGGTGCCATCTAATTCTGTTGCTAATATTCCCATCGATAAGCTATGAGCGATCGCGGTTTGAGCAGATTGCGCTCGTCCTAATTCAGCTGCCAGTGTCGCTAGTTTAGCGACTTTCCCGACTGGAATTGGCGGGAAAAGTTCGCGATCTCCGCCGCGAGGTGTATGCGCGACTAAGTTAATTTGGTGGGTTTGCCACAGCCTGTCGATCTCCTGTTTAACTAAAAAGTCGGTGTATTGACCTTCACAATAAGCTACTCCCATCGTCGTGAGCACTACAAGGGTAATCGGCGCGGCAACTGGTAACCAATAATTGCTGGCTAAGGCGAGGGTAACGATCGCAATCCAGCCACTACTTAAACCTAATGTTGCGAGTAATCGTTGTCCATGAGTCAGCCGACTCAGTTGATAACTCAAGAGTGGACTGACTCCCAGCAGCACCAATAGTAACCATTCATTCGGAATGATCTGTAATTGAGCATTCTTGAGCAAATTATCGACAATTGCGGCATGGAGATAAATACTGGCGGCACCTTCGACTCGATCGAATGGCGTATCGATCTGCTGGGCTTTACTCCCGACGATGCCAACTAAAACAATTTTATTATTAAATAGTTTGTCAAGTTGGTGTTTATCCCAATCATTTTTAGGTTCAAGGATCTCACTGAGCGAATAGTGTTTTGCCTTGGCAACTTTACCGGGCCAATTAATCCAGAAACTACCATCATTTGCTGGTCGCTTGATCGGCGGGTCATTGCTAGCATTATGACCCTCGATCGCCATCCATGCAAATGAATCTACTGAATTTTTATATTGTTGAATTCGCCGGATTACGCCATCATTACTTTTGATTTTGTCAATATGACCGATCGATAGCGCCGCAGCTTGTAATCTTTGGGTTGGTAGAATTGGATTATTGCGGCGATCCCAACTTTGAGCGAGAATTACGGCGCGATGACGATCGATCGCTTCGACAAATTCTCGATCCTCAGCAGTAATATCTTTGAAGATTGGCTCAAAAGCGATCGTACTAGCTTTGTACTTAGTTAGGATTTTTACTAACTTGGTATAGTGCGTTCGCGACAGCCCGTCAGGTAATCGATTATTTGGTGAGTCCTGAAATCTAGCAATGCTTTGATCATCGATTTCCACGACAACCACTCGATCATCCCAAGCTCTTTCTCCTCGCAATTCGGTCAACCGATTGTAGGCAAAATCTTCAACTGGTTTGGTTGCACCAATTTGCACTATGCCCATCGCCATTGCTGCGGCAATCGGGCCAGGTAACCACCGCCACAAGGATCTCAAGTTTTCGGGGATCTGTGCGGAAAAATTGTTAAATCGGGTGAGGTAGTTCAAGATCGGTGGGTTGGTAAATGGTGGTTGGCGTTCGCGGTGCAGATCCAATAGTTACGAATTACCCTAGCTTCAATCAGAATACCTGGAATCTAACTGCTTGCAATCGGCAACATAGCGGTTAAAACTTGATTGATGAGTAAATCTGACACTAAATTCGGTGCCAGACTGGCTACTTCATACCCGATTGTTTTAGTAGCACCAATTCTAGTGGGGAGGATAAATACACCTTTACCTGCGGTGACTTTTTTATCAGATTTTAGCGTCTCAATTACCCCTGCTAAATTAATCCCTGCGGGTAAAGAAGTTTCTAGATCTGCTTGTTTAATTACTGTATTCTGACGTTGTAATTCTTGCGCTGTCCACAGTCCTAACTTGAGTGCTAATTGTCCGGCGGCTACCATCCCCATCGCTACAGCCTCACCATGATTGGCTACCACAAAATTAGTTGTACTCTCGATCGCATGACCGATCGTATGTCCATAATTTAGTGTCGCCCGCAGTCCAATTAATTCATGCTCATCTTTGCTAACGATCTCCGCCTTTGCACTCGCTGATCGCGTTAAAATAGTAGATAGAAGTTCAGAACTAACATCACTCTGTCTCAGGCTACCCGCTTGCTCAAGTTGATTGAATAGCTCCGTGTCTCCAATGATCGCATATTTAATCACCTCTGCCATTCCTGCCCGAAATTCTCTCACTGGCAGCGTTGCTAGCAGATCAGGATCTGTCACCACCAATCGCGGCTGATGAAAAGCACCGATTAGATTTTTGCCCTGGGGATGATTAACCCCAGTTTTACCGCCAATCGATGAATCCACCATCGCTAACAGAGTCGTCGGTACCTGGACAACATTAATCCCTCGCAGCCACGTAGCCGCCGCAAAACCTGTCATATCTCCAATCACTCCACCACCGAGAGCAACGAGGGTTGAGGAGCGTTCTAGCCCATGTGCCAGGGCAGCATCGTAGATTCGCTCGATCGATTCTAGGTGCTTATAACGTTCTCCATCGGGTAGTTCACAGTAGGAGACATCAAATTGCGCCGCTGTGAGCGATGCGATTGTCCGTTCTCCATAAAGTTTAAACACAGTGGGATTCGATACTACGACGATCTTCCGCCCCAGCTGGAGCGCACGGCACTTTTCACCCAATCGATCCAGATTTCCAGATCCGATGGAGATTTCATAGGGATTAGCAGCGAGAGAGACTTGAATTGATTTCACGAGGAGTTGGGAGTTGGGAATAGCTGTTCAGGACGGTTAGGAGATTTCGATAGGATCGAGCGGGTATTTTTTGGCTCAGCCAAGATGCCTACAGGCTCAACCCTAAAACCTAAAAGGCTCAGTCAGTGATTTAATGGTAGTTGAACAGTTTTGTGGAGTAGCAAGTTATGTCTGGAGCGATCGCATATCTCAGTTTAATCGGTGTCATGTTCGCAATTGCGATGGGTTTGTTCTTTGGACTAAAATTTACCAAGATTATCTAGAACTGCTGGCTAGTCGCTGGCGGAAAGCCCTCTCCTTTGGAGAATCGTGACTAGTCAACTTTGATTCAAATTACTTTATTATTATCTCACTCACTCATGAAATCCTACCTCGCTGCGGCTATTCAAATGACGAGTCTGCCGGATCTGGCCAAAAATCTAGCTCAGGCAGAAGAATTGATCGAATTAGCTGTCCGGCGCGGGGCTGAATTAGTCAGTCTGCCAGAAAATTTTGCCTTTCTGGGCACGGAAGAAGACAAGGTTAATCAGGCGGAAGCAATTGCCAGTCAGACTGAGAAATTTCTCAAAACAGCGGCTCAGAAATTTCAAGTTACCCTCGTTGGTGGTGGCTTTCCTGTCCCAGTTGGTACTAATGGTAAAGTTTACAATACCGCGCTGCTGGTTGGGTCAAATGGCGAAGAGCTGAGTAGATACGAGAAGACACATTTATTTGATGTCGATCTCCCCGATGGCAATACCTATCAAGAATCAAGTACCGTCATGGCAGGGATCAAATTGCCCGATGTTTATCATTCGCCTGAACTCGGTGGGATTGGCTTGTCTGTTTGCTACGATGTCCGCTTTCCAGAACTGTATCGCCACCTCTCCAAAATGGGCGCAGATGTATTATTCGTCCCGGCTGCTTTTACCGCCTATACTGGCAAAGACCACTGGCAAGTGTTGTTACAAGCCCGCGCGATCGAAAATACCTGCTACGTGATCGC
>JANNDQ010000047.1:0-6848 GCA_031387965.1 Chamaesiphon sp. OTE_75_metabat_567 | reverse complement strand
AAACCTAGCCACTTACTAACTCAGTAGAATCTATTTTATACCTCAGTATTTGTGCGTAAAATCACTGACAAATTGTATTGCTCAGGGCATAATAAGTCATAAAACTAAGTATATTTCCCATGAAATATCGTGCTGATATTGATGGCTTGCGTGGCATAGCTGTTCTTTCTGTTGTTGCCTTTCACTTTTTCCCTTATAAAATTACTGGTGGTTTTATTGGGGTAGATGTTTTCTTCGTTATTTCTGGTTTTCTGATTTCATCAATTCTGTTTGCCAGTTTGGATCGAGGTGATTTCAGTATCATCGAGTTCTACAATCGCCGCATTAGGCGGATCTTCCCGTCGCTCCTAACAGTAGTATTCGCTAGCTTAATATTTGGCTGGTTTGTGTTGTTATCTGACGAGTATCAGCAACTGGGCAAGCACGTTGTGGGTGGGGCTACTTTTGTCTCGAACCTGATTCTATCAACTGAAAATGGCTATTTTGGTAATGCTGGCGAGTCAAAGCCAATGCTGCACTTATGGAGTTTAGCCATTGAAGAGCAATTTTATATTTTCTGGCCATTACTATTGATATTTCTCCACAAGCGCAAGTGGAATTACTTGCCGATGATGGCTGTTGTGGCGATTGGATCTTTTGTTGCTAACCTCTACATGGTCGATAGCAACCCGACAGCAACTTTTTATTGGCCGATTTACAGATTTTGGGAATTGATCATTGGGGGTATTTTAGCGGCTATTACATTACATTACCCTAAGTTTCTAAGTAGATATAGTAATGCTCAATCATTAATCGGTTTTATTCTACTGGTGATTGGCTTTGTGGCGATCGACAAGTACAGTCAGTTTCCAGGGTGGTGGGCACTATTACCAACTTTGAGTGCTTTTCTACTAATTTCTGCTGGCCCGACTGGTTGGATTAATCGCGCGATCTTATCAAACAAGATTTTGGTTTGGTTTGGATTAATTAGTTATCCACTATACCTATGGCATTGGCCATTAATCGCGTTTGCTAAGATCCTCGAAGGGAGTTTAGATGGAAAACTTCAACTTAAAATATTACTGCTGCTAGCCTCAGTGATACTTGCTTGGCTGACTTATAAGTTTATCGAAACACCGCTGCGATTTAAAAAGAGCAACAAAACTGCATTATTTCTATTATTCGGATTAATTCTAAGCGGAATATTAGGCTATTCCTGTATTGCCACTAATGGCTATGATGGATTTGGCTTCAGAATCAAAGAGAAGACATCATTTGCCAGCCACTTTGAAAATTTAGCTCCAGAGCTGAAGTATTACAAACGAGAAGGCATTCGGGAAAAGTATCGGGAACAGTGTAATTTTTATAATTTAGCAATGGATGATGTAGGTATTCCCACCAAAGCTCCATTAGAAAATATCAACAAGGAGTGTTATGTTCGCAATCCAGCTATTCCCAAGTCGGTGATGCTATGGGGTGATTCGCACGCATCTCACTTGTATCCTGGACTTGCTCAAAATTTACCAAAGGACTGGCAAGTTTTACAAGTAACAAGTTCTGGTTGTTATCCAGATATTTCTGCAAAAGAAGACTCAAGCAGGGACTACTGCAAAAGATCTAACTGGTTTGCCATGCAAACAATTGCCAAGGAAAAACCTGATACTGTGATCATCGCCCAAAATGATCAGCATGATGCTGCAAAAATGTCATCAATGCGATCGACAATGGAATCGCTAGGAATTAAAAATATAATTTTTACTGGCCCCACAGTTCATTGGCAGCGGGAATTACCAAAAGTTATCCTCAGAGATCTATGGAAGGATACTCCTCAGAGAACTTTCGTAGGAGTTGAAAATCAAGTATTGGAAGTAAACAAAACACTCAAGAAAGATTTTAAATCGTCACCAAATAGTCAATTAGTTAGTATAACTGACTATTTTTGTAATAAAGAAGGTTGCTTAACTCACATTGGGAACGATCGGAAGAAAGGAATTACCAGTTTCGACTATGGTCATTTAACACCCATCGCTTCGGAGGCATTTACTAAAGATGTATTGGTACCAGTAATTATGAAGGAGAAGGATCTCAAGACTAATCTGTAGTAACTTTCAGATACCTATCGGCGTTTGGTAGGGGTAATTCATGAAGCGGTTCGCGCGTCTCCTGACGGAGAGGCTACGCCAACGTCGGGTTTCCCGACGGTTTGCGAAAAGTGCGTTCTTGGGGTTTCCCCAAGTGAAGCACCTTTTCAAGACAGCGGCGTTTTTATTCTCCAGTCTTGTCTCGCTTCCATGGTCGGGAAACCCGACCGGAGCGAGCCGCTGGGGGAGCGGGCTTCCGCCAACGGGGGTTCCCCCCGAATAAGAAAACGACAAGACAGCGAAACAAGACATTACCCCTACCTATCCTAGATATTTAACAATCGGGCTTTCTTGAGCATAAATTGCCAGACAGTTTCTTCCTTGGAAACAATGTCAGCGCGTCCGTTCATACCCGATCAAAGTTGGCAGGTATTGCGCCCTCGCTTCAACATCGGCACTGGGCTAGTAAAGAGAGATAGTTATAATGGAGAGGTAGAGTGGATGAGAGAAGATGAAATGTCCAAAATGTGAAAGTGAGCAAGTAGTAAAAAACGGGAAAGTAAAATCGAAGGTGACTCAAGAGTGTCTATTTTTTTGGCTGCGACGGGGGTAGCGCAGGCTGGGGTGCATCAGCTGTCGTATCAGTTACCCGCCAGCTGAGTTTTGAATTAAACCAAAAATTCCAGAACGTAACAATCGCGATCGCAATTATTTTCGCTAAGTACTGATCTAGCTGAAATATATTAAACAGTAAATTAACAATTACCGTATTAATAATTACGCCAGACAAACAAATTAAATTAAACTTCAGGAATCGCTTGAACCGCTTGCGAGTTCCCTGCTGACCACTCGACAAGTCCCGAAACGTCCACAGATCATTCCACAAGAAATTATTAATAATCGCGATTTCTGAAGCGAAAATATTACTCCGAGTTAAGCCAATTCCCAGCACCGTTCTGAGCAGATAAAACACGCCAAAATCGACAAACACCCCACTAAAACCAACTACTCCAAACCGGAGAAATCTAGTTACTGGCCACAGCGAAAATCGCAGCTTGATCAAGTGCTGAATATACTCTAGATACTGCTTCCAGGTAACTTTGCTCGTACCAGCAACCCGTTCTCTAAATACATATCCGACTTCAGAAATCCAGCGAATTTGACCCCTTGCAGCTACTTCGACCAATATCTTATAACCAACTGGACTTAGTTCTTGATTGGCAATCGCACTGCGGCGCACCATAAAGTAGCCACTCATCGGATCAGACAGGCGACCGATTACTTCGGGCAAGATCACCAAACCCAACATTTGTGCCCCACGGGAGAGAAATCGCCGCGCTAGACTCCATTCGCTGACACCGCCACCAACAATATTTCGACTGGCAACTGCTAACTCCGCACCCTTGAGCATTTCGGCCCAGAGTTGGATCAGAATTTCTGGAGGGTGTTGGAGATCGGCATCAATAACGCCGAGGATATCGCCTCTAGCCGCTTGCCAGCCCCGAATTACGGCAGTCGAGAGTCCGCGCTCATCTTCTCTGCGGATCACCCGCAGCTGAGGGTATTCTGGCACCAAGGCACCTGCTAGCTCCCAGGTGCGATCGGGACTATCGTCATCAACTACAATTAGTTCATAGTCGGCGGGGATGACTCGATCGAGTAGTTTACTCAAAACAGCCACTATTTCTCTAATATTCTCAGCTTCGTTGAACGTCGGTAAAACTAACGAAAACTTGAGTGACTGTCGATCCGAACTTAATTGCTCGTCAGTGATGAGCAAACTAGTCGCAATCGGTCGTAGTAAATTGGCTTCGCACTCACCCATCCAAAATTCATCAACGCCGTATTTTATCGATCTACATCTTAGCTTTATTTCCGATGACTACAGTTATTAATCTGGTTTTCCCAGATTTGTGGTAGATATTTTGGTATCCTCAAACATTGTCTCTTGTCTGGATCGATCAGCGATTGTCTCCCCAAGTTGAGTCATGTAGTCAGTCCATGGTGCTTCACTATCTTGTTCGTCAGTAAAGTAGTCCTGGGCCGCAGAGAAATGGTCTTCGGTTTCATTTTTTGCAATTACCCCATTAACGATCAGTCCTAAAATATTAGCATTAGACATTTTTAACTTTTCTTGAGCGGCGCTGGCGCTGTTCTTGTCGATTACGCCTGGTCGGGATACAAGTAGGATGCCATCGCTGCCTCTGCCGACAGTGAGCGCATCTGGTGCAACTAAAATTGGTGGAGTATCGATAATCACAAAGTCATATAAGTCAACTACTTCTTCAAGTAACCGCTTCATTTGCTTCGACTCAAGACTAGATAGTGAATTGGGTGGTTTAGATCCAGCAGTGAGGATATCTAAGTTATCCATCACTGTCCAGGAAACTTGGTGGAGTTTGGATTTGCCAGCGAGTAAATCGCTCAGACCCTTTTTTAGCGGTAGTTTCCAGAATTGATGTTGATAAGGAACACGCATATCAGCATCGATGAGGAGGACTCTTTGTCCTAAGCCAGCAATCGCTGCGGCTAAATTTGTAGCTACTTTCGATTTGCCTTCGTTAGCAATTGCGCTGGTAATCGTGATCACTTTGAGTGGTTTTTCCGCACCGAGAAATCTCAGATTAGCTTGGATCGATCGAGACATTTCACTAGTCACTGACTGTGGTGTATCCCGCACCGAAACTTCTAATGTTGTTAAAACGGGACTGTGTTCCCCCGTCCGAACCTTTTGAGGCTTAGCGGCTGCTGGAATTGCCCCCAATAATGTGTAACCAAATGCTTTTTCGATTTCTTTGACAGTTTTTAGCGACTTGTCTTTGATTTCCAAATAGGCAATCGCACTTGTGCCAAGTAGGGCACCAAGTAGGGCACCTAAACCGCCGACAATCATTTTGTTTTTATTATCTGCTTTATCAGGTACGATAGCGCGAGTAATAATTCTTGCTGTCGATATATTTTTATTTTTTGCTAGTTGTAGCTCTTGAACTTTTTTCAGTAAAATTTGATATGTAGATTGAGATACTTCTAGTTGCCGCTCTAGTTGCCGCTCGGTTTGAACTAATTGGGGCATGATCTTGACTCTTTTCTCATAAGCTGCACGAGAATCTTTTAGTGAAGCTAGCTTTTTAATCAGCCCATCTCGCTGAACTTCTGCTTGGAGTGACTCTTTAATCATCGTTTGTTTTAGATCCCCAATTCGCAATGATCCCTGTGGAACTTTAGCCTTGGTTCCAATTGTGCTCCGAATTTGTTGCTCTAATAAAGTTGCGAGTTCAGCCTGTTTTTCTTTGAGACTAATGATGATTGGATTACGATCGGAAAACCGACTACTTTCGACTGCTAATTGCCGCTCTACATCTTGCTGTTGGTTAAGAATTCCCTGGATTGCTGGTGACTGACTAATGGCACTAACTGTAATCGCTTCTTGAGAACTGAGGTTGACTTTTGCTTTCAGTTCACTTGCTTGGGCAGTTGCCTCATCTAGTTGCGCCTGTGTCGCATTAATTGTGGTTTCCAAGTTACCAATAATTCCAACTGCTGACCTTCCTTCCTCAGCTAGATTGACAACATTATTTTGCTGTCTAAATTTACGCAAGGCTACTTCAGCCTCATTTACTGCCTGTTGAGTTTTTGGTAACTGTTTATCCATCGATACCCGAACTGATTCTACTTCAGAGCGAATTGTGGAAATATCGTTTTCCAGATATAGATCCATCATTTTGTTAACTACAGTTGCTGCTTTCTGAGCATTCTTATGCTTGTAGTTAACTTGCAGCACATCAGACCCACCAATAATTTTAACAACTATGGCAGATTCTAAATCGGCTACTTTGAGCAGTTTTCCTTTATCGTCTTTTAGCTCTAGTTCTTCGATCAACTTCTGAAGTAGTGGGCGAGAAGTTAGTACTTCCATCTGAGTGGTGATCGGGTTTTGGGTGGAAACTAGGGGCTTGAGTTCTCCTGCCTCGGCACCTTCCATGTTGTTTGGAGCCAGACTAGATCCCACCACCTTGAACGGAGAATTTTTAAACAATAATCTCCCTTCGGCCTGATAAGATGGTTTCAGCAAAGAGGCTGCGAGTAGACTGAGTGCAAGTGTACCAGCAAAGATACTAACAGCAGGTACCCACCGTCGCTGTACTGCCGATAGGTAATTGCTCAAGTCTAGATCGATCGATTCTTTGGATTCCATACTAATAGTATTTTTCAATATATTTTATCTATTGTAGCAAATATCTGAGTGATTCAATCCGCCAAAACGCTGACTCCAAGACGAATAGAGGGCAATTATTTTGGTTGGTTTTCCCCATAATATGTATGGGGTCATGAGCAAGAGAAGTTGTGATCTGTATCACAACTTTTAGGTGCTTAATCTCATTGCTAAATTGACAAAATATAGGATTAGCTGACCGTTAGCAAAAGCTAACAATCGCCAAATGATTGGCAATCTAATCAATGATGAAGGATTACGATAATTGACTGAATGTGATGGAGTTAATTGCTACATAGCAAAATAAGTTAATGTAATCAGCTATAATTTTTTCTAAATCCAACCGGAGACTGATCGGCGGTGAAAGCTTCAAAATTTTACATTCCCTCACTAGATGGAATCAGAGCGCTTGCTTTTATTATTGTGTTTATTTCTCATGCTGGGCTAGGAAATATTATTCCCGGCGGATTTGGGGTCACAATTTTCTTTTTTCTGAGTGGGTACTTGATTACAACTCAGCTCAGACGTGAGTACGATCGATCGAATCAGATCGACTTTAAGAACTTTTATATGCG
>JANNDQ010000034.1:0-7837 GCA_031387965.1 Chamaesiphon sp. OTE_75_metabat_567 | reverse complement strand
ATACTTTGGGCTGGATCGGTTTATTTAGTTTATTTACTATTGGCTGAGTACAGCTACAGCACAATAATAATAACAAAAGTGACAGTTTTTTAGACATAGGCTAAATAGATTTAGCCACCTAAATTTGCAGAAATTGTCTCTAGGTCACAGTTATAAGTATCCAGAAAAATCTCTAGATACTTATAACTATTAATTAATTCGATTAATCTTCTGCAAAGATATAGCGACGTAGTTCGCTGGGATTGGGTTCGGGACTATTTTCAGCAAACTCAACCGAATCATCGATCAGATCTTGGATCTCGCGATCGAATCCATCGAGTTCAGCTTGAGTCATTAAACCTTCAGTCACTAGATATGTTGCCAACTTTTTGATCGGATCTCGGGCAAACCAAAACTCCTTTTCTTCCTTGGGACGAAGCTCGTCAGGATCTGCCAAGGAGTGACCGCGAAAACGGTAAGTAAGCGCTTCAATTAGAGTTGGCCCTTCTCCAGCTCGCGCCCGCGCTACCGCCTCTCTAGCGACGCGATAGACGGCGAGGATGTCCATGCCATCGACTTGGACTCCCGGCATCCCAAAGGCAGCACCCTTGGTATAGATTTCGGGAACAGACGTAGCCCGTTCATGAGACATGCCGATCGCCCATTTGTTATTCTCGACGACATAGATCATCGGCAACTTCCACAGCGCCGCCATATTCAGACATTCAAAAAATTGTCCGTTATTAGCAGCACCATCACCGAAGAAACAGGCTGACACGAGATCGGAGCTAGCTTCGCCTAGAGCTTCGCGCCGATATTTACTCGCAAAAGCTGCGCCCGTCGCAACCGGAATTCCTTCAGCAACAAAGGCATAACCACCGAGTAATCCATGCTCCTTAGAAAACATGTGCATCGAGCCACCGCGCCCTTTGCTACAGCCTGTTTCCTTGCCAAATAATTCAGCCATCACCTCACGCGGCGGTACGCCAGCACTGAGGGCATGAACGTGATCGCGGTAAGTGCTCGAAACGTAGTCTTCACCCGGACGCATCGCTTTGATTACGCCAGAAGATACCGCTTCTTGCCCATTGTACAGATGGACAAAACCAAACATTTTGCCCCGATAGTACATCTCCGCACATTTATCCTCAAAGAAGCGACCGAGCACCATGTCCCGGTATAACATCGCGCCTTCAGCCTTGGTAATTTCTCCCGACTTTGGCTCAAATGCGGGTAGAGTTCTCTCTTGAACCATTGGTTTGTTTTATCTACGTCTGTGCGATCGATATTGTCCCCTATTTAGGTACTGGTGGCTAGTAGCAGTTGGAAATTAGGCGGTATGGCTCGGAGTATCAACTAAAAGTTGTGATGTTATGCTATGTTTATCTGTAAGTTTTAAGAGCATGATCGCGTCGCCCCAAATTTCGAGTAGTGTGGTTCTCAGCTTAGGTTGGTAAAGACATTTTTGTACTTATGCTTCCAACCTATCTCGACGATTGGGTTGGGATTGCTCAGCAATTGATAACTGTTAAATGTGTTGTTCATAGTGTATTAGGTAAACTGTGCGAATCCCGCTTAATTATTATCAAATTTTGGGCATACCGGAGCGCAATCTCTCCGAGCAGCTAGAGCAGGCATATCACGATCGCTTGCAGCAGCTACCTCGCCAAGAATACTCTGATGCGGCGATCGAGTCTCGCAAGCAGCTAATTGGTGTGGCGTATCAGGTGCTGAGCAATCCAGATCGACGAGCGGAATATATAACAACCCAGCTACCGCTGATCGCCGAGACGGAGACTGAGACTATCCCAGCGGCAGAGCCTCCGGCATTGTCGCCACTCTACCATCGTCCAGAGCTAGAGATCGCCCCCGAACACTTTTTGGGCGGACTACTGATCCTGTTTGAACAGGGCGAGTATGAAGAAATTACTAGTATTTGTATGCCATATCTGGGCAACAATGGGCGGAGCAGCAATAGTGGGAGTCTACATCCCCACCTGCCAGTTGCCATAACTCCCAGTGGGAATTTACACCAAGAGCTAAATAGTAATATCAATCCGGCAATCTTGGCGAAATTGAAGCATACAGCTAATGGTGCGCACATTATTCCACTCAAGCCAGATATTGTCCTGGCGATGGTGTCTTCCTTTTATGAACTCGGCGAACGTGAGTGGGGAGATCGGTGTTATGAGGAGGCAGTGATTCACTATGAAACTGCGAAGAAAATTCTTGTTCAGGAAGATCTATTTCCCCAAATTCAGGGTCAAATCGATCTCAAGCTCGATCGACTGCGCCCTTACCGAATCTCGTCCCTAGTAGCCTTACCACTTGATCGACATGAGCAGCGCGGACAGGGGATTCAATTTCTCGAAGAACTATTAGAAAGTGCCTGCACAAATGAAGTCAAATGTCAAGAAAGATTTGGGCTAAATAGTGAACGCACTATCCCCTTTATCCACGAAACCTTACCCAATCTGACCGCTGCCGAACAGCGAAACTTATTCAGCCAGGTCGCTAGAGATTCCCATCAATTAGGTGCCAATGCCCTGAATGTGATGCAACTGGCCTGTACCTATCTGCATGTTCATGCCCTGATCGTCCAAGGATTTGCCTATCGCAATCCCCAACTAATCTACACAGCTCAACAAATCCTCCAGTATCGGCTCAGTCAGCGGATCGATGTGACGATCGAGCAAGCAATTTGTGCCCTGCTACTGGGGCAGACAGAAGAAGCAAATCAGTTCCTGACGACAGCACCCGAATCAGCCGCACTGGTAGTAATTCGGCAACAGTCCCAAGGATTCCCCGATTTGCTCAGAGGACTGTGCTGGTACATTGAGTCATGGCTCAAAGATGAAGCCTTTCCATGCTTCCGGGATTTAGTCGCCAAAGATCCTACGCTGGATAGTTATTTCGCCGATCGAGATGTCCGCGACTTTGCCAGTCGAGTACCAACCCACGATCCTAATATCTCTGGCTGGGCAGCATCTTCACCCCAGCTAATCGCAGTGCCAATTTCAGGAGATCTCTCCGGCTCAGTCCAAAATTATCGAGCCGAATCACCCCAACCAGATTCAAGTAGTCCCACCTTATCCAGTCGGTTGGGCGATGGTAGTTCTAGTAGCTTGAGTACATCGTGGCAATCTCGCTCAGATCGACTAGGTACTGGGCCAATTGCTCCAGCCGTCAGAGTCGAGCAAAATCCGCCACCACTGCCAGAACCCATCCCGACTGAAGCAGAAGCTGAGCCAAATAGTAAAGTAATTCAGCTCGAACACGAACGCCAACGTCGTCGATCGATGCCCACCGCCCGGACGATCGATGGGCAGTTCGAGCAAACCCAGATCCAGGAGCGTCCACAATCCCAGCCAGTCTCTATTCCCGCGACTAGTAGTCAACTGGTACCCGCAGCAAAAGTCGGCAAACTGGCAAAAAGAGATGCTGGAACTGGCGCGATCGTCCGCCCCCGCCGCCGCCCCCGCCGGAAGCCAAATATTCCCAGAATTTTATTAGTTGGTACAGGTGGCGCGACTTGTATCTGGGGGGCAATGTGGCTAGCGACTACAATTCGAGATGTAGTCACAGTCAACCCCGCTGTAAATCCGGCTACCACATTAACTTCTCGCCCTCCCCAAGTAGCCCCAGCACAGTTAGCCTCGCAGCCCCAGCCCCAAGCATCAGCTGGATTATTGAGCAAAGATATGGCACAACAGACTGTCAAAACATGGTTGGGGGTGAAAACAAACTCTTTGAATAAAGGGTATCAAATCGCCCAATTGAAAGATATCCTGGCGGAGCCTGCACTATCTAATGCGCTCAAACGTGCCAATTCCGCTCGACTTAATGGGGTGCATTGGCGCTACGAGCATCGTAATATCGGCATCTCATCGATCGCCCAAGCTAGCCCGACGGCTAATGTGGCGAAGATTCAAGCCCAGGTAGAGGAAGTTTCCCAGTACTATCAAGACGATAAATTAAGAGCTGATAAATCTTATTCAAAAAAACTATTAGTTGAATATAGTCTGATCCGCCAAAAAGATCGCTGGTATATTAAAGAAATGGATGTCGTCAAACAATTAGACAATTAGCCAGTAAATATTGACCATTCATGACCGATTCGCTCGTTCAAGCTTATACCCCGTTGATTTGTTGGACGGGTCTAGGCATTCTGTTGGTGAGGTTTGTACCTGCTGCTTTTCCCTATTGGTTGGGGCGGGGATTATATTGGATTGGCGTACCGATTGAGATTTTTGCACTTGCGCGTCAGACTACCTTTGACGAGCGCGCTCAGTTAGCACCGACTATTACGATCGCCTCCCTATTCCTCGGATTGGGATTGGGCTGGCTGAGCCTCCAGATCTGGCAAAGATTACAACCAGATGATCCCCCACCCACACCCGGATTGAGTGGGAGTTTGCTGCTATGCTCGATGCTCGGAAATACCGGATTTGTGGGTTTGGCGATCGTTCCGTATTTTGTCTCAACCACCGATCTGAGCTGGGCGGTACTCTACAGCGTGACTCAAAATGTGTTCGGGACTTATGGCTTAGGAGTATTAGTTTCTAGTTATTACGGTCGCCAAGGCACTGTAGCAAATAAGTGGTGGACACAGCTCAAAGATCTGTTCTCTGTGCCATCTCTATGGGGTTTTGCGGTGGGTTCGCTCACTCGCACCGTTCCATTCCCAGAATTACTAGAATCAAGCCTGCACAGCTCGATTTGGGTGGTAATTCCTGGTGCGTTTATTTTGATGGGAATTCGGTTGAGTCAGATTCAAGGGTGGCAAAGTCTCAAACTTGCCCTACTACCAGCGATCCTCAAAACGATCGTGATGCCGACGATGGTGGGGATTGTGATTACGATGATGGGGATGAGTGGCGATCCGCGACTGGGTTTGGTGTTGATGTCGGGGATGCCCTGCGCTTTTGCGAGTCTGATTTTGGCGGAGGAGTATCACCTTGATGGTAATCTTGTAGCTAGTAGTATCATTGTCAGTACCCTGATCTTCTTGGTGATGATTCCGATTTGGTTGTATGTTTATTAGAATGAAGCTGCGAGTGAATCAATTAATATTCATAAATCGGTATATTTAGCGATTCGGCAGGTCTACTAATCTTGGTAAAGTTGTTGACGGTTGCCCGCATCGACTCGATCGTCTCAACATGCCTCAAGGGTGGTTTAATTATTACTTTAAAACTATGACTAAAACACAAACCAGCGATTTAGCACCTATTACCCAAATGGCGACAAATACTATTGCCGCAACCGAGTTGCGTCCGTGGGGTTCCTTTACCATTCTCGAAGAAGGCAAAGGGCATAAAATTAAGCGGATTGAAGTAAAACCAGGGCATCGGCTCAGTCTCCAGATGCACCACCATCGGAGTGAGCACTGGATCGTGATTTATGGTACTGCCAAGGTTACATGCAATGGCAAGGAAGAAATGCTCCACAGCAATCAGTCTACCTATGTCCCTATCGGCAGCACCCATCGGTTAGAAAATCCAGGTGTGATTCCTTTGGTAATTATTGAAGTCCAAAATGGTGAGTATCTAGGTGAAGATGATATCGTCCGGTTTGAAGATGACTACGCCAGAAATTCTGACGGATAATGATAGAAATTAGTAAGGCTGCTGTTGCGGAAATTAACAGAATGCAGAGGGTTCGAGCGCAACCTACGAGCAAATTCCAGATTGGTTTTGCTCGCGGTGGCTGTAAGGATTTTTACTATACGATCGATCTGGTAGACTCAGTAGAGGATGAGGAGAGAATTTGGGAGATCGGCGGTATCTCGCTATCGATCGACCCTCAACAGATCGGATATTTTTATAACCTCAAGTTGGACTATTCGGAAGATCTCATGGGCGGCGGTTTCCGCTTTCAAAATTCTTTGGCAACCAGTGTCTGTGGCTGCGGTAACTCCTTTTCAATGTTGACTGTTGAATCAGAATCCGCACGCTGGCAATTGCCGACTTAGGCTTTAGGCTTTCACTTCGGCTCCGCTCAGTGAGCGTAGTCGAACTGAGGCTTTAGGGAAGAGGACAAAGAAAATACTAATATTCTCTCCATCTTCCTCTCCCCATCATCACCAGGCAACATAGGGCAACTTACTGGCGGTAACTTTAGTTTGGCTGAGATTGGCGACTAGTTGTCCGCAGGCATCCCAGGTGCCATTTGTGAGCTGCTGGCGTGAGCCTTCACCGATCGAGACTAAGGTGGTAAACTTACCGCATCTGATTCTGAGGGCGTTGAGATCGACACTAACTGGAGCTTGTGGATTCTCCCGCACAATCTCTTGCAACTCTGTAATAGTTGCTGCATCTGCATTTAGACAAGGAATCCCCATCGCAACGCAGTTACCGAAAAAGATTTCGGAGAAGCTTTCACCGATAACTACTTGAATGCCCCATTTAGCAAGAGCTTGAGGTGCATGTTCGCGACTGGAACCGCAGCCGAAGTTACTATTAACAACGAGGATATTAGCGCCTTGGAATTGGGGTAAATCGAAAGGATGTGTACCCTTGAGCTGAATTCGATCGTCTTCAAACACACTAGCACCTAAGCCATCGAAGGTGACGCAGCGCAGGAAGCGGGCGGGGATAATTCGATCTGTGTCGATGTCGTTGCCAGTGAGGGGAATGGCGGTACCGGAGATCGTGGAGATTTGGCTATTCATGATTTAGGTGATGGTTTGAATCTAGAGTTTGGCTCCCTCCCCTTTCCAAGGGGAGGGCTGGGGTGGGGTAGAGATCTACGCATTAAGTCAAATCAATCATGGTTGGATCTATTGCCAGAACACAATTAACTGAATCCGAGCGTAGATTTTTACCCCACCCAACCTCCCCTTGGAAAGGGGAGGAGTAAGAGATTAGTGCAATCGTAGATTTACTGCACGATCGCTTCGGCTTCGATTTCGACTAGGATATCAGGAGCAATTAGACGACTGACTTCTACCAATGCCATCGCAGGACGGATCTCGCTGAAGAATTCGCCGTGAGCTTTGCCGATGAGTTCCCATTCATCGATGTTGGTGCAGTAGATACGGGTACGAACAACATCTGTGAGGCTGGCTCCGGCTTGTTGGAGGGCGGATTCGATGTTAAGGATGATTTGTTTGGTTTGGGCGTATACATCGCCGATACCGACGAGTTCTCCTGCGGTGTTTGAAGCAGTGGTACCAGCAACATGGATGGTGTTACCGACTTTGACAGCGCGGGAATAGCCGAGGATTGGTTCCCATTTCGATCCAGTGGAGATATTTTGACGTTGTGACATGATTAGTTAGTGAATGGTGGATAGTTTAAGTTTGGAATTCACTCATTAGCCATTTGCCGATTTGAGATTGATCTTGTTCTTTACTGAGAGTTAATGCTGTGGTGATGGTGTCGATCAATAGTCCAGGTAATACCAACGAATTATCAATTCTGCGGCTACCTCGATCGATCATTTCAAACGCATATATCTGCGATTTTTGCACATCTACGACCCAATATTCAGAAACACCCATCTCTTCATATAGCAATCGTTTCGCACCAAGATCGTCTTCAAGAGTAGTGTTGGAAATCTCAATTACTAGGTTAGGAATAGCCTGTTCATCTAAATTGACAACGGATTTACCTGTCGGGGCTAAATGAGCTATGTCGCTAATATAAAAGGAAATATCTGGTTGGCATTCTCTAACTTTAATTTTACGATAGCTACAATTCACGAAACCAGATATGGGTACTTCTTTAGCCATTCCAAATAAAAGAATAGCAAGGTAAATTAGTGGCTTGCTGCGGGCCACGTCAGCACCTTTAAATAAATCTTCTGTTTTCATGTAGCCGTTATAGTAATAGCCTTTGGTGTTTTCTCGTTCGGG
>JANNDQ010000794.1:0-4170 GCA_031387965.1 Chamaesiphon sp. OTE_75_metabat_567 | reverse complement strand
GAATATCTTCATCGGCTTTTTCTGTCAGTTGAATCATTCTAATGGTCGTTCTCTTAAATCGTCGCTGACGAGGGGAAGCTAAATCTTCAAATCTAAAATTATTAAAGCTCTTCAACTTTTCAAGAGCTTCCAGTTTGAACTCATTGTTAAGAAATCCAGCTAAGGTACGGATACGCTGCGTACCATCAATTATTTCTAGGCGTGAATCATTATCTTGATCAGAAATATCGGCTACGAAAATATATGGAATCGGCAGCCCCAAAAGCATAGATTCAATAAATTTTGATTGTCTGACATTATCCCAAGCCATTTCTCGTTGATAGTCAGGAATGAATAATTCATTTGTATCATCATCTAGTCCATCTGTATACTTTTTAACAAGTATTTCGATCGGATATTCTAGTGTATTATAATCTATCGGTTTCTGCTGTTCGCGCAGCTCTTCTTCAGCTTCATCACGTTGTTTAGCTGTGATCTCTATTTCTGATTGTATGTTGGCAACTCTTGGCATATGCGCTTCAATCTTGAGGTAACGATAGTATGGCTGAGCAAATAGATTGATTCAACTATTCATTATTCTAGTCTTCATATGGGTACGTCGGTCTAGATTGGCATGTCTAGTGGTTCAATTAAGAAAAAATCAAAATCTGTCCGTTTAATACGATCGAGGCGTGTATACCCAGTCGCTACCATCGCTACGAGGAATCAGTTTAGTTTGGCTAGAGCCGATCAGAATTACTGTCCGCATGTCTGCCGATTCCGGTGCCAATTCAGCTAGGGTGATCACTCGCACCTCCTGCCCAGATCTGCCCAGATTGCGGGCAAGGATGACTGGTGTAGTCGCTAAACGAGACTTGAGCAGAATTTCTTTAGCGGCGGTGAGTTGCCAGCTACGCTGACTGGAAATCGGGTTGTAGAAAGCGATCGCAAAATCAGCTTCAGCAGCAGCTGCGATCCTCGCGGCGACTACTTCCCAGGGTTTGAGGATATCTGAGAGGGAAATCGCGCAGAAATCATGTCCCAGAGGGGCACCAATAGCAGCAGCGGCAGCCTGCATGGCGGAGATACCTGGCGCAATCTGGAGATTGATCGTTTGCCACTCTGGTTTGGCTTCTTGATCCAAGACTTCTAATACCGCTGCTGCCATCGCAAAGATGCCTGGATCGCCGGAGGAGACAACAACGACATTTTTGCCGCTCGCAGCCAGATCTAGTGCTAGTCTTGATCGATCGAGTTCTACCCGATTATCCGATCCGTGACACTCTTTGCCGACACTTAAATCTTTAACTAAATCTAAATAGGTGTGATAGCCGACTAGATCTGTTGCTGCCAAAATTGTCGCTCGGACTTGTGGCGACATCCATTCCGCTGAACCTGGGCCAGTTCCGACTACAGTCAGTTTACCCTGAGCTTGTCCGATCGACTCGATCTCAATGGGCTGTTGACTACTGAAGATTGTCAAATTTTCGTCGCTGCTAATTGCAGCGAAATCAGCCTGCCATACTGTTGATTCAACTAACCGGATTGGTAGATTTAAACTGATCCCAATCCTCGTAATTGCTGCTCCAGCTGGTGTCTTGGGCAGGATGATACAAGCTACTGCTAATTGAGCCAGATTAGCGACGCTGAGTCGATCGCTAATGTGTTCAATCCATCCAGCAATGCTAAATTGAGTCGGCTGGGCGATCGCCAAGACTAGATTGGTTGGATGATAGACTAGCCGAGTGGGACTACCAGAAATTGCCTGATTAGTGATCGTAATCGTCCGTTCACCATTGCGAGATAATGGCAGATTACTAGCTGCTAGCCACGGTGCGTCACCATCTAAACTAATAGTACTACCCGCGATCGCATCAGCAATAAAAGCCTTAACATGTTCGGGATTGGCGAGTCGATAACCTGACGGCGGATCGGGAAGTGTGGTATCAAATAAGATTTTACCTGTAGTAGTGATTGCTGCCTGAATATTTAGCACTGCGGCAACTTTTTCAGCTAGATCGTTTACGCCCGTCATTCCACCCAAGAGGGGAACTACCGCGCTCCCATCGGCAGCCACCGCGATCACTGGCGGCTCCGTTTGGGGATCTGCCAGAATCGGCGCAAGTGTCCGAATTAAGATTCCCGCTGCACACAAACCAATAATCGGCACTCCCTGAGCATATAGTTGCCGAACTGTATCGCCAAAATTCGCGAAGCTGAGATCGACACCTGTGGTTCTACCTGCTAACCCATATATTTGCGATCCTAGCATCGCTGTCTTCAATTGATGCGCGGTGGCTACGCTAACTTGATTGAGGACAACAATAATGGGCATCATAATTAAGAAAAGCGGGCGATGGGACTCGAACCCACGACGTTCACCTTGGGAAGGTGACATTCTACCACTGAATTACACCCGCAACCAGAAATAATCCTAGCATACTGGGCGATCAATAATCTATCAATATCCCAACGTCTTTATTATTGCCGATCCATTACACTTGGGATAAATTACTGCGGGAACTTAGCCACTCCCACCGCGAACCAAGACGAGGATTGTAACTCTTATGGATCGAACGGATCAAATCTCCATCATTGCTCATCGTGGTAGAACAGCTACAGTCAAGTTTGAGAATACAATTGAAGCTTTCCAACAAGCAATTGAGATCGGTATTCCGCAGATTGAATTCGATCTTAGAATGTCTCAAGACGGCTATTTAATCATTTATCATGACCAGTCAATTGATGATGTTCAGATCGAAGATCTACCATATTGTCGATTACAAGAGATCGCCATAAATAAAGGATTCCAGATTCCGTTATTTGAAGATTTGCTCAAGTTATGCAGCAATGCTCAGGACAATCTAACCGCAAGGATTGGTTTAGATATCGAGATCAAAGGTGAGGGATACGAAGATCGGGTGGTGGCGATGACAGTAGGATATTTTAAGTATGCAGATTTTGCAATCAAATCTTTCAATGATGCTTCTGTCCGCAAAATCAAAGATTTAGACCCCCAGATTAGAGCAGGATTACTCCTGGGCAAAATTACGGGTAGATTTCCACTATTGAGTGTTCTCGCTCAGTTTTTTCCTGAATACAGAATTTTCAAGACGAAAGCAGACTTTGTAGGACCACACTTTAGGTTGCTAAAATTTGGATTTTTATGGCGAATGAAGTTATTGAAAAAAGGAGTCTATGTTTGGACAGTTAATGAAGAATCGAGACTGACTAAATTAATGAAAAGTAAATATATCTCTGGAATCATTACTGATAGACCAGAATTAGCATTAGAAATTCGTGATAGTCTACATCAACAGTTGGACTAATTCAGCAATCGATGATTTCAATTAATGTGAGTTTCCTATTTTGGAGCAAATATTATTAACCTGTTAACGTTGGCGTTGGCGGAACCTGCCGTGGGTAAAGCAGTCGCACAGGCAAAGCTTACTTTAGTTGGGCTTGGGCAAATAATCTACATCAATGATCGAGCGATCGCTTCAGCGATTAGTGTTTGCTGAAAGCTTGCGCTAAACTAGGAAAGCATAGAGCTTCTAGTCGCCCCACATTCTCAGATTCCATCATGACCAATGTCCCTGTCTCGCGAATTCGTAATTTTTCGATTATTGCCCACATCGATCATGGTAAATCTACCCTAGCTGATCGATTGTTGCAGGATACAGGTACAGTCAGCAATCGCGAGATGAAGGAGCAGTTTCTCGACAATATGGATCTAGAGCGGGAGCGGGGAATCACGATCAAACTTCAGGCGGCGCGGATGAACTACACCGCCCTGGATGGTCAGGAGTATGTCTTGAATCTAATCGATACGCCTGGGCATGTAGACTTCACTTATGAAGTGTCTAGAAGCCTGTTAGCCTGTGAGGGAGCCTTGTTAGTAGTTGATGCTTCCCAGGGAGTCGAGGCGCAGACTTTGGCAAATGTCTATCTGGCGATGGAAAGTAATTTAGAGATTATTCCTGTCTTAAATAAAATCGATTTACCTGGAGCAGAACCGGAGCGAGTCCGCGCCGAGATTGAAGAGATTATTGGGATTGATTGTAGTGGGGCGATTCTAACTTCAGCCAAACAAGGAATTGGCATTAAAGAGATCTTGGAATCGGTGGTATTGCTGGTGCCACCACCTAGAGATACAGTTAACGAGCCACTCCGCGCCCTGATATTTGATAG
>JANNDQ010000779.1:0-5768 GCA_031387965.1 Chamaesiphon sp. OTE_75_metabat_567 | reverse complement strand
CAGGGTGAGATTATCGGTGTCTTTGACGCGGATGCTCAAGTGACTCCCGATTTGCTCTACCAAGTCCTTGCCTATTTCCAATCCGAAACCGTGGGGGCGATCCAACTCCGCAAAGCGATCGTCAATAGCGAGACTAATTTCCTCACGCGCGGACAGCGAGCAGAGATGGCGCTAGATGCCTATCTCCAGCAGCAACGTACCAACGAAGGTGGAGTAGGAGAATTACGCGGTAACGGTCAATTTGTCCGTCGGACAGCGTTAGTTAGTTGCGACGGTTGGAACGAGCAAACGATCACCGACGATTTGGATCTAACAATTCGGCTTCATCTGACTGGATGGCAGATCGAGCTGATGTGCTACCCCCCAGTAGGAGAGGAGGGCGTAACTACTGTCAAAGCCTTATGGCATCAGCGGAATCGTTGGGCTGAAGGTGGGTTTCAACGTTATCTCGACTACTGGAAGGTGATTGCTACTAATCGCATGGGCACAAAAAAAACCCTCGATTTGCTCTCCTTTCTCTCGATCCAATACCTCCTACCACCCGCAGGTATTCCCGACTTTCTCCTCGCCATCTGGCTGAGACATCCGCCCTTACTCCTGCCGATGACGGCGACACTAGGAGTCGCCTTGCCATTGTGGGCAACTTGGGTAGGTTTACGCCGCAGTTATCGTCAGGCAGATCGTACTGTTAATATCTTCACACTCCTGACCCAGACAGCGATCGGTTCGCTATTTATTCTGCACTGGTTAGTAATTATGCCATTGGCGATCGCTCGGATGGCACTTTTTCCCAAACGCCTCAAATGGGTCAAAACGCTCAGACAAGCAGATCTTTAAAAAATTAGCAATGGTCAACAAGCGCTGTTTAAATGGGAATACTGAAGATTAAGTAGATAGATTCCCACTTAATACCATTATCTGTAAGCCCAACAGTATGGCACAATAAGTGGGTAGATCTAGTATCTACAACCGCTGCTCATCTGATGTATTACTCATGCAGGACTCTCGCGAAATTGATTATTTCGGACAACGCATTCTTCAGATCGTCCAGCCGATAGCGGCTAATGGCGATCGACGTAAGGTGTTGTCTCTCTTGGCTCAATCTATTGCCAACAACTTTGCAGCAGATGGCTGCTGGGTAGTCCAGTACCTATCTCCGGGTGTGAATAGGGTAGCAGCTAGTGCCTGCTTCAACCATCGTGCTCATGCGGTTTCTGCCGATCTAGCTGGATATAGTATTCCGCCAGCACCCAGTCCGATGCAATGGCGAATACCATCACTAGGTGATTATCAAGTGATGGTGGTGGAAACTCGCAACCAGGGACAGGTAACTGGCTGCTTAATTGTGGCGACCAAGGGCGTAGAATGGTACCGAGAAACGAAATTGGTATTTGAGATCGTCGCCGATTATGTTGCGGCGGCTTTAATTGAAGAAGACCTTCACGTCCAAGCGCAGATTTCCCAAATCTATCCCAAATTACACCATCATCTGACCCAAGCAATTGTTGAAAATCAGCAAGTCGATCGATTGTTTGAGATTGCTGTAACTGATATGGTTGAAGCGTTACAGCTAAAACGCGGGCTAGTTCTGACGCTCAAAGCTGGTGAGGCAGGTAAGCAACAGCGCAGCTCTAAAGCAAAGGGTGCAGATCGTCTGCCGGGAGCGAAGTTACTCGCCCCTTCAGCAACTGCACTTAGTCGCAGTGGTGCGAGTAGTAATGAGCGGAGTCAAATCGAGTCAACGAAGTTGGTAAACTTGGAAGATCGCCGTACTCGCCTCTTGTCACAAAGTAGTCAATCATCGGCACTAACTAAACATACCGAGCCGAAAAATACTACTCAAGTGCAGATTGTCACCACAGTCGATGTCCGCAAAGGGGATCTAGCGCCACTACCACCATCCTTTTTCCTAGAAGATTCTCACTTTTGTGCAGCAGCGCTGGCAAATGCGCCGCATCCAACCATCTTTAACGGTACTGATCGCAGTACCGAAACAGATCGGCTGATCTTTCAGAATGAACAGCTGCCGAGCATTGCGATGATTCCGCTGATGGGAACGATCACAGCCGATCGTCAGCCCGCTGATGCGGTGTGGGGTTGGCTAATTCTTCAGCACGATACCTCTCGCCACTGGCACCCAGTCGAGCTAGAATTACTTCAGTGTCAGGTTTATCAGATCGCCCTCGCCAGAATTCATCAGAAATCACTCAAACACGCCCGTAATTCGATCGCGAGCCGCACATCCCAAGTCCAAACCAGCCTCCAAATCCAAGCAAAGCTGCACGATGCTGGACGGAAACGGATGGAGAAATTGCGCGAAGCTAATGAACTTAAAGATGACTTTATCAACACAATTAGTCATGAGTTACGGACACCGCTCACCAGTATGTCCCTAGCAATTAAGATGTTGCGTCAGCCCGATGTCGATCCAGATCGGCGGGAGCAGTATCTAGACATCCTCGATCAGCAGTGTCAGCGGGAGATTAAGCTAGTTAACGATCTGCTCAAACTCCAACAGTTGGAGTCTAATCAACTAGAGTTTCGCCCGCAAACGATCTCACTCAATCCGTTTATCTCCGAACAGGCAACGATCGTCGCCGATCGCTGGCAAGAGAGTAAAGCTCTAGAACTGTGGCTCCATTTGCCGCAGGTATCACCCCAGATTGAAACCGATGCAGATAGTTTCAAGCATATTATCGAAGAATTGCTCCTCAACGCGGGTAAGTTTGCTCTACCCGAGACGATGGTGGAAGTTTGGTTGAATGTTACGCCAGAGCGGACGGTGTTTCAGATTACTAATCAGAGTAAGCCCATCCCTGAGCAAGATCTACCGCATTTATTTGACAGGTTCCGGCGAGGATCTGGTGTTACCCAACAGGCGATCGCTGGTACTGGCTTGGGTTTAGCCCTAGTTCAGTCAATGGTAGATCACATTCAGGGCACAATTACTGTGACGAGTGATCCGATCACATCATCCGTCGCCAAAACCTCGTTCACGGTGACAATTCCCACACGGCTCGAACTTAACTAGCTTGAGCAGGCAATCTACCATGTGGAGATTCGGAGTACGCAAGCAGACACCATCGAGATTACCGTCGGCGATCGTTGCTGGCAGTTCAGCTCGACTCGATCACAAGTTTCGGTGGCAAAGAGCTAAGTATTCCCCTCAAGCTAGACAGTTTGATATTTTCAGTGCGGCAATTGGATTGGGGCTGAATCTGCTCCGAGATTTTTTGTTGCCGACTAAAAATGTCCACTATCATCGTCGTCGTGCCCAAAAATTAGTCAATACAACGATCGGATTAGGGCCAACTTTTATTAAAATTGGTCAATCTTTATCGACAAGAGTTGACTTTTTTCCGCCGATTTATACTGAGGCTTTGAGTCAATTACAGGATCGGGTGCCAGCGTTTAGCGTTGACGAAGCGATCGCAATTATTGAAACTGAACTGGGTGGATCGATCGATACACTATTTGCTGAATTCGACCGAATTCCGATCGCCGCTGCCAGTCTAGGACAAGTCCACAGAGCCAAACTTCCCAATGGTGCGGCAGTAGTGATCAAGGTGCAGCGTCCAGGTTTGCAGCGATTATTTGAGCTTGATTTTCATGTGATTGAAAAGTTGCTATGGTGGGTTGATCGATTGCTGCCTCGGAAACGCTCGATCGAGCTGAGGGCGATTTATCAGGAATTTTTTGCACTCCTATTTCAGGAAATTAACTATACGAACGAAGGTCAAAATGCTGACAGATTTAGGGTAAATTTTAAAGCAAATAAACTAGTTGTTGCTCCAGATATTTATTGGGAATATACAACAGGTAAAGTATTGACAATGAGTTATTTACCTGGAATTAAAATCGATGATCGGGCAACATTAGAAGCATGTGGCTTTAATCCTAAAAAAATTAATCAGCTAGGGATCTGCTGCTATCTCAAGCAATTATTAGTAGATGGATTTTTTCAAGCCGATCCTCATCCTGGAAATATGGCAATCATGGCAGATGGGCGATTAGTTGTCTATGATTTTGGGATGATGGCAGAGCTGAAACATATCTCTACCGATCTGATGATTGACACGTTTTGGGCAGTCATGAAAAAGGATGGCGTGGCTGTCACTGATAACTTAATTGATATGGGATTGATCGAGCGAGTTGAAGATATGCGCCCGATTAAAAGAGTAATTGAATTTCTGGTAGAACGCTTTACCGATCGACCAGTTGACCTCAAAGAGTTCGATCGAATCAAGAGTGAGATTACTACTCTATTTGTGCAGCAACCATTTCAGATGTCCCCAGAAATGAGCTTCATTATTAAAGCTTTATCTACTCTCGACGGCATCGCCCGCACTTTAGATCCAGACTATAATCTCGTTGTTGCAGCGCAACCTTTTATTAGAAGCGTTGCAGTTGCCGAGCGCGGTAATATTATTAGTAAGTTTGGCAAGCAAGCAAGTAGTTATCTCAAATATAAATTAACTCAACCTAGCGCTACCGAGCTATTAATTAAGAATCTCACCCAGCGATTAGAACAAACTGAACTAGAAACATCATTGCGATCGCAAACAACCGACAAGTTAATTCAACGCGCCTATTTAGCAATTTTTAATCTGATCTATCTCTGCTTAACGGGCTTTAGTGGCATTGCTGCAATTTTATTAATTTCTACTCATCCATTATGGTCTCTAGCTCTATCCGGAATTACGATTGTGGGTGCATTAATTTGGTTGCGATCGATCTTTAAGCTTGTGACTAAAATGGACTAAGTTTAATTGAATACAACTATGGACGATCAAACCATTGATTGGGAACAGCAGCGGGCTTGGGTAGAAATTGACTTGTCTGCACTGGCTCACAATGTGCGCCAGATTCAAGGCTTACTAGCGCCCAATGTCAAAATCATGGCGGTAGTTAAAGCCGATGCCTATGGACATGGGGCGATTGATGTCGCTCGTACCTTGATTAGCGAGGGTGTGGAATGGCTAGCTGTGGCAACAGTCACAGAAGGAATCGAACTCAGAACTGCCGGAATTCTCCCACCAATCCTGATCTTGGGTGCTGTCAATAGCGATGCACAGGTACAGGCGATCGCTCAATGGTCACTCCAGCCTACAATTTGCACGATCGAACAAGCAACTTTGATCTCCAAAGCTATTGCTAAACTACAACCCAATTCACCTCTGCGCGTTCATCTCAACCTTGATACGGGGATGTCTAGATTGGGGGCAAATTGGCAGGAAGCAGCCTCTTTCTTTAGTGAGGTAGCAACTTTGCCTTGCATAGAGATTGAGAGCTTGTACTCGCATTTAGCCACCGCTGATGAACTCGATCGGACGGTGATGGAGCTGCAAGTTGACAGATTTGAGCGATCGATCGCCGCAATTAGAGCGGCTGGATATTCGCTACCCCGACTCCATCTGGCAAATTCGGCAGGGATACTGGTGAGCGATCGACTACACTACCAGTTAGTTCGTCCTGGCTTGATTTTGTACGGACTCTGCCCAGCACCACATTTACAGTCATTGATCAATCTTCAGCCCGTATTGAGCGTCAGAGCCAGAATTAGTCAGATCAAGGATATTAAGGCTGGCACGGGTGTAAGCTATGGTTATCGGTTTATTGCCGATCGAGATCTCAGAATCGCCGTCGTTGATATTGGTTATGCTGATGGAGTGTCTAGAAAATTATCAAATCAGATGCAGGCGATTGTCAGAGGTCAGTTAGTCCCTCAGATTGGCTCGATCACGATGGATCGAATTATGATTGATATT
>JANNDQ010000760.1:0-5593 GCA_031387965.1 Chamaesiphon sp. OTE_75_metabat_567 | reverse complement strand
ATTAGTGATACTGGCTTCAATACTGTAAACCCTCAATTGTCTGCTAATCCAATTTTTATTCGAGGGTTTGGTGGTGTAAATAATCGCAATCAAATTGGTAACTTGTCTTTTGATAACGTGACAGTTAGTGATAATTTCAAGCGCGATATTATTGGAATTAAATTAAATCAACCTGGATCTTTTAATAATATCTCTGGAAATATTAGGGGAATTAATCCTAACGGAGTCACCGCCGACATCACTCCCACAGCCACACAAAATAATTTCACTTTAACGGTTACACCCGCCGCTCCCACCCGCACCGACTTCAACGGGGATAAAAAAGCTGACATCCTGTGGCGAAGTGACTACGGTAGCGTCGCTCTATGGCAAATGAATGGTGCTACCGTGGCATCGGGTAATTTAACCTCTGTTCCTGATGTCGATCCTAGTTGGAAAGCTGCGGGCATCGGTGATTTCAATGGTGATGGCAAAGCCGATATCCTCTGGCGCAATGACAACGGTAGCATTGCTGTGTGGACAATGGATGGTGCTACTGTGATATCGAGAAACCTGACATCTACTTCAAAACTGGATCATAGCTGGACGACTGCGGGCACAGGTGATTATAACGGCGATGGTAAATCCGATATTCTCTGGCGCAATACTAATGGTGCTGTTGCTGTGTGGACAATGGATGGTGCTACCGTGACATCAAGTAGCCTAACTTCCACTCCATCAGTAAACAATAGCTGGAAAGTCGCTGGCAATAGCGATTTCAATGGTGATGGTAAAGCTGACATCCTTTGGCGCAATGACGATGGTAGCGTCGCTCTCTGGCAGATGAATGGTGCTGCTATTACTGCTTCAACCGCTATTTCCAAAGTTGCTACCGATTGGAAAATAGCTGGTACTGGTGATTTCAATAACGATAGCAAGGCTGATATCCTCTGGCGCAATGATGATGGACGAGTCGCGCTATGGCAAATGAATGGTGCCGCTATTACGTCTAGCACCCTCACTTCTGCGCCATCACAGGATAGTAGCCAGACAATCACTGGGATTAGTGACTACAACGGTGATGGCAACTCTGATATCCTCTGGCGTAAGGATACTGGTGCTGTGGAGATCTGGCAGATGAATGGTGCTACTGTCGTGTCTAGTACGCTCACTTCTGTTGCTGCGGATAGTAGTAATTGGAAGATTGCTGCACCTATTCTCTAGATTCGATCTTTTGGGGACTTAGTGGGGATTAATATTCCACCTAAGTCTCTAACTTAGGATAGTAATTAGATCGATCGTTATGACTCATGACGTTAACTAGATAGAATTAAGTATAAAATGACCAAAAAGTTAAATAATGACTATAAACGTTACCCTTCCAGAGGCAAACAGTCAATTTCTAGAACTAATTCAATATATTAAAACTGGAGAAGAAGTATTGATTTCTGAAGCTGGTATTGTCATTGCCCGAATCAGCCCCATATCTAACGATAGAGTACCTCGCGTTCCTGGACAAGACAAAGGACTTGTAAGTATGTCTGCTGATTTTAACGATCCTTTGCCAGCAGGTATTTTGGATAGTTTCTTAAATCCGTATTGCTCAAAGTCAAGCAATGAGGATACCTATTTTGACAGTCGATCGTTTAATCACTCAGTATGATGTTGAGGTGATTTGGTGACTGTATCAAATATAGCGATCTTATTTGAGTTCCGTGCAGTAACGTTAACCTGTCGGGGCGGTGCTGTCTTGTCGTTTTTTTATATCTCCTGTCGGAGAGGCTTCTCTTCTCTTCGAGACGCTCCGCGAACGAGAGGCTTCGCCAACGCCAACGGGGGGAACCCTAGACATAAAAACGCCGCTCGTGACCGCCCTCTAGGGTTTAAGCTTTTCAAATAGGATTGCTATAGATAGGTGATGACAAAGTAGTGCTGTTTGAAACAACTTTGTAATTGTTGCCTGCTTTTTCAATCTTCATCTATTTAGATAAAGATTTTTAGAGCATATGAAAACACCACGAATATACCAGCATTGAAAACCGCCAAATGACTGATTTTTGATGTTCAAAACTTGTCGCAATACACTAGTTACTTTCAACCACAACTAAGTTACACTGACTATGGTTCTGTTATAGATCATTAGAATCATTAAGTATTAATCAACAGGCAAAAACAAACATGGCAAATTATCCAGGTACTCCTAACGACGATCTCCTTCAAGGAACTACGGCTGATGATGTGTATACCAACATTGGTGTTGGTATTGATAACGTCAAAGATCCTGGAGGGAAGAACACAATCGACATCAGCGGTGCGACAGTTGGCGCAATCGTCGATCTTTCGCCCGGACAAACGAGTACCCTTGCAACTGGTTCTTTTACCCTAGGTTCGCTGATTGTTGGGAGCAACCCCGATATTGTATTTGTTGCCGATGTCTCTGGTAGTACTTTTTCTATAGCCGCAGGCGTGTCTGTCGGCGATCTCAATGGAGACGGACGAGCTAACACGATTTTAGATGGAGAAATTGCGGGATTCATCGCACTCAATCAAAGTTTGATAGATCGGGGCTTGGGCGATACTGCCCGAGTTAGCTTGATTGCTTTTGACGATAGTGCCTCTGAAGTTGGGACTACAATTACACCCAAAACTGATGCCAATAATAATGGTGTTTTTGATATCGTCGAAAGCTTGAAAACTTTGCAAGATGGCGGTAGCACCAATTATGAAGCGGCGATGATTGCAGCACAAGCTGTGTTCACACGCTTGGCAACTCCGCCTGGTAAAGGAAATCTAATTTTTCTATCTGATGGTGCGCCGAATAGCCCGACGAGCTATCTTAATGAAGTAGCCGCGCTCAAGACTAGTGGTTACAACCTTCGGGCTTTTGGGGTAGGTAATGGGATTCCGCTCGCTCCCTTACAAAGTATCGATCCCGCTGCCGCGACTTTCACCACAACCGATCAATTAGTCAACGCATTTACCCTTCAGGGTGGCTCGGGTAGTAGTACTGAGACTTCCATTGAAACTTTTATTAGCACTAACTTTAATGACAATATCAGTGGCAACACTCTAAGTAATAAAATCGATGCTGGGGCAGGCGATGATATCATTGCTGGAGTCAATCCTAAAGCGGCTAATCCTGGTGTGGGGGAAATAGACACTTTGACAGGTGGCGCAGGTAAAGATACCTTTGTACTGGGTGATGGCAGTAAAGTTTACTACGACGATGGTAATGTGACTACTCCCGGTCTTGCAGACTATGCCCTAATTACCGATTTCAACACCAGTCAAGGCGATTTAGTTAAACTATCTGGACTAGTAAGTCAGTATAGCTTGGACAGTTCGCCAATCGGGGGAATTAGTGGTCAAGCTTTGTTCCTGAGCAAGCCAACCGGAGAACCTCGTGAACTAATTGCAGTCTTCCAAAATAGTACTGGGTTGACTCTCGATGGTATTTTGGGATTACCTGTAGTCACGATCGCATCAGGCATCAATGCCGCCGAACCAGCCACTAATGGTACTTTTACCCTCGCTCGGACTGGCGATCTTGCCGCAGCCTTAACCGTAAATTTAACCACACCAACTGGTACGGCAACTAGTGGTGTTGACTACACAGCACTCGCACCAACTGCCACCTTCGCCGTCGGTAGTGCAACTTCAACTGTGACTGTTGCAACCATCGATGATATGCTCGTCGAACCAACTGAAACGATCGGATTGGCTCTATCTGCGGGGGCTGGTTATACATTAGGTACGACCACTGCTGCGACCATTAACTTAGCTGACAATGATAGCACGGCGATTGTACTGCCAATTATTTCGATCGCAGCAGGCATTAATGCCGCCGAACCAGCCACTAATGGTACTTTCACTCTCACTCGGACTGGTGATGTTGCCGCAGCCTTAACCGTAAATTTAGCCACACCAACTGGTACGGCAATTAGTGGTGTTGACTATACAGCACTCGCACCAACTGCCAGCTTCGTCGTCGGTAGTGCAACGGCAACTGTGACTGTTGCAACCATCGATGATATGCTCGTCGAACCAACTGAAACGATCGGATTGGCTCTATCTGCGGGTGCTGGTTATACATTAGGTACGACCACTGCAAGCATCCATCTGATTGATAATGATGTCGCGGCAATTCACGCCTCCTTACGCAATGACTTTAACGGTGATTGCAAATCCGATATCCTCTGGCGCAATGATCATGGCGATGTCGCGCTCTGGCAGATGAATGGCTCCACCGTAGAATCAAACAGTTCTACATCGATTTCTAACGTCTATCCTAGTTGGAAAGTATCCGGCACAGGTGATTTCAACGGCGACGATAAATCTGATATCCTCTGGCGCAAGGATACTGGCGCTATTGCTGTCTGGACAATGGATGGTGCCACGGTGACATCAAATGTGTCAACTTCCACTCCATCGCTAGATAATAGCTGGACAACTGCCGGAACAGGCGATTACAACGGCGACGGTAAATCCGACATCCTCTGGCGCAATACCAATGGTGCTGTTGCTGTTTGGACAATGGATGGCGCTACAGTCACATCAAGTGTGCTAACTTCCACTCCCTCAGTGGATAGTAGTTGGAAAGTCGCTGGTAATAGTGATTTCAATGGCGACGGTAAATCCGACATCCTTTGGCGCAATGATGATGGTAGTGTTGCGCTGTGGCAGATGAATGGTGCTACCATCACTGCGGCATCGGCTATTTCTAAAGTTGCTACCGATTGGAAAATAGCTGGTACGGGTGACTTTAATGGTGATAGTAATGCTGATATCCTCTGGCGCAATGATGATGGACGGGTTGCGCTGTGGCAGATGAATAGTGCCGCTATTACGTCTAGTAGCCTCACTTCTACTCCCGCGCGGGATAGTAGCCAGACAATAGCTGGTATTGATGACTACAACGGCGATAGTAAGGCTGATATCCTCTGGCGCAAGGATACTGGTGTTACTGAGATCTGGCAGATGGATGGTTCTACGGTGGTTTCGAGTACGCTCACTTCTATTGCTGCTGGCTCTACTTGGAAGATTGCGGCACCGATTATCTAGTCGATCGCAGCTATACTGCTAGTGAGGACAGAACCCCGACTTTTTGGGCAAGCGGCGTTTTTATTATCCTGGGGGTGAGGCTCCGCCAACGGGGGTTCCCCCCGAATAAAAAAACGACAAGACAGTCGGGGTTCTTGCCGTATTGGTTTTGGCCCAAATTTCGATATTTTATCCATGCTTAGTATACACAGCTAGTCGATCGATTTTTGTTGGCGGTTTATTTTGTGAGATAAACATTGCCCATATTTTTTCAAATTCACTAGCATCGATCGTATTTTCTTTCATTTCATCTAGTTCAGAGACAGGTTGGTCGGCGAGATACGAATTATTACTAGTAGTACTATAAAAGAACCATTTGCCATTAAAATATTCGGCTTGTCTAACAGGCCAACTATCGATAACTTCGATATATTGAACGATCGTACCTTCCGGTAAATCTACACTAAATTTATAATATCTATTCATTAACGATACTTTCCATTATTTAATGCTGACTAATTGAATCTAACTTCTCCCCCAGTTTCTCCATCAGAGGAACAGGCCGTGGAACAGG
>JANNDQ010000747.1:0-2235 GCA_031387965.1 Chamaesiphon sp. OTE_75_metabat_567 | reverse complement strand
GAAAAGAGGCTAATCTATTGGGATAGCCGGAATTACTGGAAGAGCCCCCTGAATTAACATCAGCTAACAAGAAAGTTCCGGCTTCGGTGCCATCACTTACCCAAGGTTCAATATTTGTACCCGAACTACTATCACTTTCAGTAAAGAACACCCGATTTCCAACTGCCACGATGTCAGCGATTGTGGAGGTTAGATTAGGATCGATATCCTTAACTAAGCGGGGGAGTCCAAATGTTCCTTGATATTGTTCTACACCGATCTCTGTAAATGGACTCTGGTGATTAATATTGCCTAATTGATACGGAAGTTGCCAGTTCGATTTATCGGCTGAATTTCCGATCTCTAATGGAGAAGCCGCGATCGATGCTCCAGTCAGCTCACTCAATTGATAGATCAAATTCTTACCGATGTCACCCTGAGCTACTTTGCAGCTATAGAGCGCAATCTCTTTGACACCCCATGCTGACAATAGCGGAGACTGTGACTGTAACCGATCGATATTAATCGGGTTTTTGCCCAGATGGACTGCTCCAGGCTCACCGTGGGCGACGATCGCGAGATATTTTGCCCCAGTTTGAGCTAACATCTGGGTGATAGTCTCTAAAGCATCATCATGAGTATCGATCGTACAGCCGACAGCACCTGGTAACAAAGCCTGAGATAGAGTCTCGATATCAGCCACTCTGCTGTCGAACACAACCAATGTACTGGTGGAAACTCTGGTCGCTAAGAAGTCTTGTGATGCCACGATCGAATTACTTGTCATTTGTTACTTTTGTACTAATAAATTTTCAATCAGTAGAGATCTAATCAGCATTGACCGATCGTACTTTGTTATGACACAGCGCAAGACAAAAGAATCGCTTACAGGATTACTTTTATCTTTCTAATGCCTATATCTTACAATAAAATAATAGTTGCAACACATCTCAAGACCTTCGATAGTCATAAGCCCAGCAATTTTGCCGAGAATCCCATCATCACCGCTACAGGGCAGTGAGATTTATTCGATCGAGGTGCGTTACCCTACGGGATAACACACCCTACAATATTCTCACAACTCAAATAGGACTGCTATATTTGAAGATCGGCATAAAGATCGGCACAATTTAGCAATTAAAAATACTATAATTATTGCGTACAATCAGTTTCAGTCTCTAAAAAGATCGGTACTATTATGGAATCTCTCGCCCTCATCGAACCATTGTTACCAGGGCTGATGAACCGAGTATCGATCGATCTAGCTACGCAACTGTGGGCGGAGAGTAGTGCGCTCAATAGCAACTTACAGGTGCCGACGATTCTGGGGATTGGCGATTTAGTCCGCACGATGAATTGTTACTATAGCAACCTAATTGAAGGACATCGCACTCACCCCATCGATATCGAACGCGCTCTGGCACAAGACTTTTCGATCGATCCCCAACAACGAGAACTACAGTTAGAAGCCAAGGCACATATTGAGGTGCAACGAGAGATCGATCAGGGCAACGCACCAGAGTCGGTTGTGAGCGGGGAGTACCTAAAGTGGATTCACCGCTAATTTTGCACTCGACTACCCCCTGAGATGTTGGTACTAAGTAATCCTGAAGGTAGTAAACAAATTCAGATCGTGCCTGGTGAGTGGCGCACGGGAGATGTGATTGTCGGGCGACATATTCCCATTTCTGCCCCAGCCATCGATAGCTTTATCACCCGCTTTGCAACTGGTTATCGATTGGAGAGATTGTCGCAGATCGATAAAGTAATTGCTGTTGCTGCGGCACATCATCGGTTGGTCTGGATTCATCCCTTTTACGATGGGAATGGACGAGTGGCGCGATTATTTTCCCATGCGATGTTTCGGGACATCGGCATTGGTACGAGTTTATGGTCGATTTCACGCGGATTAGCGCGATCTAGAGACCAATATCGTGCTGTTTTGGCTAATGCCGATTTACCCAGATGGAACGATCTCGACGGCAGGGGGAATTTGACGGCAAAGGGCTTACAAGCCTTTTGTGAGTTCTTTTTGACTACTTGTATCGATCAAGTACAGTTCATGCGATCGTGCCTCGATCCGCAGCAGTTACTTACTAGAATCGAGGTATACTTGGGGGAAGAAATTGTCGCTAAACGTTTGCTTCCTGGCTCCGATCGAGTTGTTGCAGCGGTGTTTCGAGCGGGGGAATTGGGACGCGGTAAGGCGGCGGCGGCGAGTGGCGATCAAGAGCGGCAGGGGCGCAAAGTGTTAGG
>JANNDQ010000712.1:0-8222 GCA_031387965.1 Chamaesiphon sp. OTE_75_metabat_567 | reverse complement strand
TGACACCAGCAGCCAGACAATCGATCGAAGATGCAAAACTCGTCTTGTATGGTGGCTACGACTTCGAGCCAGAGCTAATTAAAGCGATTAAGGCAACATCGAATCCAGCACTCAAAGTAGCCGTACATGAGGTTGCCGTACCGCAGCCCCAGAAATTTGAAGAAGACGGTAAAAGCACGATAGATCCGCATGTTTGGCACAATGCCCAGAATGGAGTTAAAATTGCCGAAACGATCGCGACCAACTTAGAGAAATTAGTACCTGCCCAAGCAACAACTTACAAGCAAAATACTCAAAAGTTAACTTCAGAAATCGGACAACTCGATACTTGGATTAAATCACAAATAAATACGATTCCTGCTGCTAAAAAAGTGTTATTTACCACCCATGATGCACTAGGGTATTACTCAAAAGCTTATGGAATTCCGGTTGATGCTCTAGAAGGATTGAGCACAGAGGACAAGCCAAATGCAGCTAGAGCAAAGGAAATGGTTGGTAAAATTAAGAAGGCGCAAGTACCGACTATTTACGCAGAGTTGACACTCAATCCTAAATTAATTAGCGCGATCGCGCAAGAAGCAAAAGTAAAAGTAGCACCGCAGGAAATCTATGCTGATGGCTTAGGTGAAGTGAGTAGTCTAGGTGGAACTTATCAAAAAATGTTAGTTTCTAATACTAAAGCGATTGTCGAAGGATTGGGTGGTAAATATACACCTTTTGCTGCTAAATAAGTTCCATTCATTCAATCGGATCGAGCTGCTCTATTGCCGAGCGATAAAAGTCGAGAATCTGGCGATCTTGCAGGCTATAGAATACGTGTCGCCCCTGTTTGCGAAAATTGACCAATCGGATTGCCCTGAGCGTTCTTAACTGATGGGATACCGCCGATTCGTTCATCGCCAACATCGCGGCTAAATCGCCCACGCACATTTCCTGCGCTGCGAGAATCGAGAGAATTCGCAATCGATTAGGATCGGCTAGAAAGCTCAAGAACTCCGACAGACGCTGTGCCTTTTCCACCGAGAGGATTTCGTCTGTGGGTGGGGCATTTGCATCGTTAGAGTGAGTGGAATGGGGATCTTCACAACAAAGATCTTCCCCATCCTCGATCATTACTGGTTCGGTAGATCGATCTGACATCTATTTGCCGCAGCCACAGCCTGTGTGTCCACAACCTTGTCCGGCAGGATGACCATTCGCACAAGCATCGCCACAGTAATGTTTGCCATCTTTGACGATCGCATCGGAGAGCGAAACGACACATAGGCAAGACTCACAAGCACATTTCATCTGAGTAACAGTAGACATGGTGGTTCTTTTGTTTAGTTACCTGTATATCCTAACACATGAATGCGTATTCAGGTATTGGCAAACAAGAATCTCGATCATTTCCAATTGCCAGAAGAGATCAGAGATTACTCGATCGGCTTAATGATCTTACTCACTCAGCTGAATTGGTGCTGAATTACGTGACTAGATCCCACAATAATTAATTACTTTGTAAAACTGCTCGTCACCCACAATAGTAAAAAGATCGATAAGCTAGCAAAGACCTCACCTTGCATCCCAATGCTACCGACTGGTAGACGTGCATAATTTAGCAATAGTCCAGCTACCGCTGCGCCGAGAGTTAGGGCAATTAAGCTACCCAATAGAGCGCGTTTAAATCGACGTTGCTTTTTATTAATAAAGTAGAGGCTAAATCCAGTACCCAAAGCAACCAGTGTCGGTAATCCAGTATCTGCCAAAGCGGGAATTAGTGTCGCTCCGCCCAGTACGGTATAGACACCGGATGTTGTGAGAATTTCTGATTGAGTGGGTCGAGCAAAAGTATCGCCCAACCAACTGGGAGAATTAACATTAGATAGAGGTGCAAATTTGGGGACAACAGTTGGTAGCTTTTCGGGAAATCTAATGCCGTCAGGTACCTTAATCTTACCTTGTTGGCGGAGCTTGAGCCGTTCCATCAAGATCGCATCATAAGCTGCTTCAATGTTATCTTGGATCTGTCGATCGCCACCCAATTTCGCCAGCATATGCTGTTTAGCCGTTTGAATTTCTTCAAACGTCGCATTTTCTGATACACCTAGCTGTTCATAAGGACTCTGCTGACTCATTCACAACCTCCGATCGCTGGTCTCCACCTACTACTTCTTACTCTAGACTGATTTGGATGTATCTGCCACTTTTGCAAGCAAATATTAATTAATAAATCAGGAACTAAAATTCACCTTTTACTTGTAAGCCCACAACTGTATTCCCTTGGGAATCTTGGCGAATTAATGGGAATAGCAGTAGACCACGTTTTTGACCCAGCTCGACTTCCCCGACTAGATAGCCCAATCCCGCACCAACTAAAACATCCCCAATTCGATGACGATTGAGATCGAGCCGTGAATAACTAATTAAGGCTGCGCCACCGTACCACAAAGCAGCGTAGTCAGGATGGTAGTGACTTTGCATCCGAGCTACGGCAAAGGCTGTAGTAGCATGACAACTAGGAAAACTATCGAGTTCCTTTTCATTATCAGGGCGAGGAGATTTGAACACTTCTTTCAGTCCAGTGCATAATACTGCACTGGTAGCAAGAGCATCTACGACCCTGAGCGTCCGTTGTCCGCCATCAGGCCCATCCGTAACCAGAGGTAGTAAGGAACCGCCACCTAGAAATAATGCTGTACCTGCACCAGAGACAAAATCCGAAAATCCTTTATTTGTGGCTGTTTGTGCTTGAACTTGTGGTGCAAATGTCAGTCCACCGATGGTGACAAGGGTAGCAAGCGATTTTTGTTTCCAAGACATAAGTACCTCTGAGCGTAATGAGTGAATAATCGGAGTTTTTAGTGGCAGTACCTACGCCAACTAGCGTAAATTTATGGACGTAGGTAAGCAAAATTAATTAGGGCTTTATATTCCTATTTTGTACCAATTTGAGGTTACTATATCATGTAGATCGTGATTAGTTAGAGTTTTGAATTTTTTCTGATCTGCTATGGGTATTAAGCAACTATTACTATTAATTTAGAGTCGTCTATCGTTTAGTCCTAATTATTTATTGCCAATGATCAAATATTTATTATTCAGCTTGACTATCTCAACGGCAGTTGGATTGAGTGCAATCCAACTGCCGACAGTAGCAGCACCAGATCCGAGCCAAACAGAATCGTCGCAACCAACAATTGCTAGTCTCAATCTTGCGCTTGGGCAAAATCCCCAGAATTTGGATGCTCATCTTCAGCGGGGAATCCTATATGCTAGACTCAATCAAAATATCCTGGCGATCGCTGATTACACACAGGTAATTCGCCTCGATCCAAATCACGCTCTTGCTTACAATAATCGTGCAGTAGCTAAGCTGAACATGAAGGATTATCGAGGAGCTTATCTCGACTATACTCAGGTTGTGCGGATTCTCCCTGAGCAAGCAATTACTTATAATAACCGCGCTACTGCTCGTCATCAATTAGGTGATTGTGTGGGTGCGATTGTCGATCTAAAAATTGCCGCAGCATTGTTTAAGATGCAGGGTGATACAGTCAACTATCAGCGGACTTTAGATAATCTCAAGTATTTTCAGAAATCTCAGCGTTGAATAAGATGATTGCTAGATATCATGTAGGGTGAGCACTGCTCACCAAATAGGTTTCAGACATAATCTATTTTAAAAATGATTATGTTTACCTAATTATTAATATAGATAATATTAATTAAAATCACGCAAAGTGTAGATGGTGGGCAGTGCCCACCCTACAATATTCAACTACGATTCTACGATTGATAAAATCTCTACGCATCATCCCAACCGACTTGTGTGTACTTGGACTATCCAATATTTGTTTGTTCATCTAACACTTTCTTCAAGCCATCCCGCCGTACTAATTCAAAAATTTCATCAAGGATAGTTTGTGCCCCTTTGCCGCGCAGGAGATGGGCAAGATCCTTGCCAATTTGTTCTGCGTTAGTAGCTAATCCGGTAATGGTATCTGTTACGAGTCTTTGACCATCCAGACTAGATACCATCCCTACAAGCGTGAGCTGGTCACCATCGATGCTAGTATTGACACCGATCGGTACTTGACAACCACCTTCTAGTTCGCGCAAGAAAGCCCGCTCGGCATGACAACGATCAGCTGTCGGCTGGTGCTGGAGAGATTGGACTAATTTGAGAACTTCCGGATCATCAGAGCGACATTCGATTCCCAGTGCGCCCTGTCCGACCGCGTGGAGGGACAATTCGGGTGGAATCAGCTGACTAATGCGATCGCCAAAATCCAGGCGTTGTAGGCCCGCAGCGGCAAGAATCAGCGCATCATATTCACCAGCATCTAGCTTCGCCAAGCGAGTATTGACATTGCCGCGAACATCCTTGAAGACGAAGTGGGGGAAATGATGGCGCAGTTGCGCCAGTCGGCGGAGGGATGATGTCCCAATCACCGCACCGGAGGGGAGGGTGTCGAGCTGAAGTCCTTGATGTTTAGAATTGAGAACTAGAGCATCTGCCGGATTTTCGCGTTCAGTGATACAACCGAGCATCAAACCTTCTGGTAAATTAGTGGGAAGGTCTTTGAGTGAGTGAACGGCTAGATCTGCCGATCGATCGAGCATTTTAACTTCCAGCTCTTTGGTAAATAGTCCCTTATCACCAATTTTTGCCAGAGGGACATCAAGGATTTTATCGCCCTGGGTACTCATCATCTCGACCTCAAAGGAACGATCTGGAAAGTGTTTCTGTAATTCGGCTTGCACCCAGTAGGTTTGGACTAAGGCTAGTTGACTTTTCCGCGAAGCGATGCGGATTGTCGATGGTGAATCAGTAATAA
The DNA here is from genome assembly GCA_031387965.1 of Chamaesiphon sp. OTE_75_metabat_567. Lineage (GTDB taxonomy): Bacteria > Cyanobacteriota > Cyanobacteriia > Cyanobacteriales > Chamaesiphonaceae > Chamaesiphon. The sequence continues at coordinate 3,402 of JANNDQ010000712.1, read as the reverse complement.
TGTCAGACATATATTAAATAGCGATCGTTAATCTAGCAGATATAAATACCTCATCTAGGATACAGCGACTGGCGATCGGTTGCTAGTAGTCAGGAGATTGCCTCGTAAAAGTAAATAAACAATTAAATTAATTAAAATGTTTTGGTGCGTTATCCTGCGGAGTAACACACCCTACAACTATTTTCCTAGCCTAAAGCCTAAAGCCTAATACCTAGAGCTTAATACCCGACTTATGACTTCCTCCCATCACGATCGACATACCGCCGAACTTCATCTGATGCAGCGGGCAATTGCCGGATTACTCATCCACCAAGATATTTTAGATAGTGAAGTTGGAATTGCTTTAATTAGTTTACTTCAGGCAATTGCCAGTGGCGACAGATCTCAGGGTAATGCACTGATTTGTCTAACTGCTTACGGACGCTTTTTCAAAGCGTTGGCGACAGAAAATTGTAGCTGGGAAGAATATCTAATTAATCGATTATTACAGGCAGAAAATCCATTTAGCCTCCAAGCCCAAAGTATTGATTCAGATCGCCAAGATCGATCGCTTCTAGAACTATTGTCCCCAGCTTTGATTACTGCGGCGACTCAAGATCTCCAGTCTTTATATATTCTTCATACTTATGGACAGTATATTCCTCAATGGGTACAGCAGGTGGGCGGCAAGCCAGTCTGTTGGTTAGAGAGCAATATTGCTAATGTACGATCGCCGATTGTTGATTCTTTTCGTCAGAAAAACTGGGGTGAATTAGTTGAAGATCTCGCTCGATATTATCACCAGTCTGGAGTAGGTATCTTTGGTAAATATCGAGTACTCAGATGGCAAAATCAACTGGTAGGAATTAGGTGTCCCGATCAGGTTCACCTTGATGATTTGGTTGGTTATGAACAGCAGAAAGCCACCCTGATTGAAAATACACAATCTTTGCTAGCAGGCAAGCCAGCCCTAAATATCTTACTATATGGTGGCAAAGGAACTGGTAAATCATCCCTAGTCAAAAGCTTATTAAATTCCGACAGAGATAGTCAATTACGTCTAATTGAAGTTAGTAAATCGGATCTCCACGATCTGCCGCTAATTCTCGATCGAGTGACCGATTTACCGCAAAAATTTATTATTTTCGTAGACGATCTTTCCTTTGAAGCTGATGATGAAGCTTTTAAAGGATTGAAGGTAGTGCTAGAAGGAAGTGTCACTGCTAGACCCGCGAACGTGGTCATTTACGCCACCTCCAATCGCCGACATTTGGTGCGAGAATATTTCGCCGACAGACCCCGACCTCAGGATGCAGGCGAGATTCAGATGTGGGATACTGTTCAAGAGAAGCTATCATTTAGCGATAGGTTTGGAATTACACTGACTTTTGAGCCTGCCGACCAACCCAAATATCTAACCATCGTCCATCATCTCGCGACATCAGCCCAACTACCCATCAGTGGCGACGAGCTAACCAGTCAAGCTCTACAATGGGCAACGAGACACAATGGACGCTCTGGACGCACCGCCCGCCAATTTATCGATTATTTGATGAGAAACCAAGACAAGACTCAAATAATGTGAGTTCTTTAGCGAGTTAAAATAATCTGAATTTAGAAAATGGCATACAATAATTTCACATTAGAAACAGTTAAGAGTCAATTTAACTTAACAGTTATAAGCGATCGATTTTGTGATTCCCTGCCAACAGTTGAGCCACAGCCAGAGTTTACAGTTGTCTTCAGCGACTTATTTGAATTGGCTGAAGGTGCAAGAACTGAAAAGGCTAAATCGGAGTTGTTAGTTACTCCAATCTTGGCTCAAGCAACAAAACTATCTGGCGGGAGGGTGAAACTATTTTCTGGAGAAGAGTTCAATGTAGACCAGGAGAGGGGTTTGAATGGGTTTTGTGATTTTTTGTTTAGCAGATCTGCCAATCCTTATACTATCGATGCTCCGGTATTAATGTTAGTAGAAGCTAAACGAGGTGAAATTGAATTTGGATGGGGTCAATGTGTAGCTGAAATGATCGCAGCACAGCTTTATAATCAAAATCAGGAGCAAGCTATTCCGGTTATTTATGGATGTGTAACTAGTGGTAGATTGTGGCAGTTTCTTAAATTAGAGGGCAATCAAATTACGATCGATCCTACTAATTATTCACTGATGCCAGTGCAAAAAATCCTTGGTATTCTCAAGTGGATATTGAGTCAGTAAGTTACGTAGTTCAAACTAATTTACTTAGATCTAAATACTCAGAAATTGAATCAGCCAACTTGTCGAAAATCTCTTCGCGTTGGGCTGAATAATCGGGTACATCGTTAGTAATTGGTGCAAGATTTCGATGAGAGCGAATCTGGTTGAGCCAGTTTCTGCGCCACTTACCATTATCAAAAATACCGTGGAGATATGTACCCCAAACAGTCAGTTCTCGATCGACAATACCGAGCGTATCATCACTAAATAACTGCATATATTCGTCGATCATTGCTCCTTGCTGGTGCCATTCGGTAGTGCCTTGATGAATTTCATATCCAGAAATTACCAGCCCTGAATGGGGATAATTTGTATTAGCAGTACTTTGACGAGTAGTCTTGGTATTAGTAATGATTGTTTGAAGTGGGAAAATATTTAAGCCAGGATATTCGCCCTGAATGCCTTCGATTCCAGTTGGATCGATAATGCAAGTGCCGAACATTTGATAGCCGCCACAAATACCCATAACTGTACCGCCATCGGTTAGATAATCAGGAATAGCTGCGGCAATCCCCGTCTGACGCAGCCAACTGAGATCGGCAATTGTGGTTTTGGAACCAGGGAGAATTACGGCATCGCAACTATTCAGCTCATCTTTGGTAGTTATCTATTTAAGATTAACTGTGGGTTCGGCATCCAATGGATCAAAGTCAGTGAAGTTAGAGATGCGGGGAAATCTCACTACCCCAATTGTTAGATCTGCATTAGGTTTTCGCGATCGACGTTCTAACAAATCTAGTGAATCCTCAGCCGGAAATACCTGATCTAACATCGGAATCACTCCAATTACTGGAATCCCAGTTCGTTCTTCTAGCCAAGTGATCCCTGATTCTAATAAAGATCGTTGTCCCCGGAATTTATTGATAATAAACCCCTTAATCAAAGCGCGTTCTTCCGGTTCTAATAACTCTAGAGTACCAACAATATGCGCGAATACTCCACCGCGATCGATATCAGCAACCAAGACAGTATTTGCTTGTAAATAAGTTGCCACTCGCATATTGGTTAAATCGCGATGTTTGAGATTTATTTCTGCCGGACTCCCTGCCCCTTCGCAGACAATATAATCAAATTCGGTTGCTAACTTATCCAAACAACTAGTAATTGCAGCCCAGCCTCGATCGAAATAATCCCGATAATAATCCGCCGCTTGCACTCGCCCCACC
>JANNDQ010000691.1:0-2307 GCA_031387965.1 Chamaesiphon sp. OTE_75_metabat_567 | reverse complement strand
CCGCAGCGAGCTGGAGTAGGGCAAGTGCCTCCTCAGCACTCAGATCCGTCATGCTCAGTAAATCTCGACCTTGTAAGCCACTCATGCGATCGATCCTCAACCAAATAGTATATCAAACACGGAAAGGGTCAATTTTATCATATGAGTCAGGCGATTGTTTGCCTTGTTCTACATCGATCGAAATTGCTGGGGTGAAATTCCGGTATGTTTACGGATTGCAGGGGAATTTGCAATCATCTGGATCTTTGACACCCTCTTGAGATAGTTGGCTCAAAGAGGCTGCTCCACCATCTAGAACTACAAGCATTTTTGCTATACATAGCATAGAATTAGATCTTTGCAACATCTGGGGGTATAGAATTACGGTTATTTATGATCGATGCTAATTACCACCTCGAAAGAAGCTCTCGCAATTCTCGATCGGTTGCTCGATGCTCAAGCATTAACTCAGATTCAAGAGTTTGTATTTGATCGAGCTTGGGAAGGTGATAGTTATGCCGCAATCGCCGAGAGATCGGGGTACGATGAAGACTATATCAAAGCAGTCGGTGCGCGGCTGTGGAAATCGATCTCGCAGCTTTTAGAAATTAGGGTTAGTAAAAATAACCTGAGATCGGCGTTCGGGCAATATGCCCGCACCCTTAGGGAATCAGGCAACCAAATTGGCTTAGATATTCGGGCAGAAATCGAAGATTTAAAGCGAGTAGACTGGGGCGAGGCTCCCGATTTAGCTTGCTTCTACGGACGAAAAGTTGAGTTAGATCGATTGACACAATGGATCTCGATCGACAAATGTAAGCTGGTGGCTATATTGGGAATGGGCGGAGTTGGCAAAACTACGGCACTTACGCAACTTGCCAGTCAGTTAGCAGATACCCAAGAGTTTGAATATATTATCTGGCGATCGCTGCGAAATGCGCCACCATTAGAACGGCTCTTAGCAGATCTAATTTTGTTCCTGTCTAACCGACTGGAAACGACGGTGGAAATTAGCATCCTGAGACAGCAATTGCAGACATCTCGCTGCTTGGTGGTTTTAGATAACTGGGAGACGATTTTAGATCCGGATCGCATGGGCGAATTTCGGGCTGGATATGAAGGATATAGCGAACTGTTGGATCTAATCTGTACGACCGCCCATCAAAGTTGTGTCGCCATTACCAGTCGCGAACGTCCGGCAGTATTGATGCCGCTCGAAGGGGTTGAATCTAAAGTCCAAATTTTGCGGTTGCAGGGATCGAGCGAGGCAACCAGCGGGATTTTAGCCGATCGCGAATTGCAAGGAACGGTTACAGATCTGGCCGAGCTAGGCGATCGTTATAGTAATAATCCGCTAGCAGTGAAGATCGTCGCCACCTCGATCGACAACTTATTCGATCGAGATGTGCGCGCATTTCTAAATGAAGATACGCTGGCATTTAGTGGGATTAGACTATTACTAGATCGCCAATTTCAACGACTTTCGGAGTTTGAAACTAGCATCATGTATTGGCTGGCGATCGACCGTGATGGTACGACGATTGCCGAACTAGAGCGCAAGTTAGTGCCGTGCGTACCCAAAGGGAAAATTTTAGAAACAGTAGAATCGCTGTATGGACGCAGTTTAATCGAGAAAAATCTGGGGCGGTTTACGCAGCAACCAGTAGTGATGGAATACATCACCGATCGATTGATTGAAACGGCGATCGCGGAAATTTGCCAACAAGCACCCCAGATCCTGTTTACCCATGCACTAATCGAGGCGCAAGCACCAGAATATATTCGAGCAAGTCAGAAAAAAACGATCCTCGCGCCGTTACTGGATCGGTTGGCATCCCAACTGGGAGATCGAGCCACGCTAATTCACTTATTCCACCAAAATCTCGCACTCCTGCAACCCCAAAATCGACCAGTAACGAAGATCGACCCCCTAGATTTGCAGCCACTCGGCTATGGCGCGGGAAATTTGATTAACTTACTGTGTCATCTCCAAGCAGATCTGACTGGGGCTGACTTGAGTGGCTTAACCATCCGCCAAGCTTATTTGCACGATACCCCCCTCCAGCAGGTAAATTTTACCAACATCAATTCGATTCAGTGTGCCTTTGCGGAAACCTTGAACGATGTGTATGGGTTAGCCTTCAGTCCCGACGGTACTTTGGTGGCAATGGTCGGCATTACTGGAATTTTGTCAGTCTATCGGGTGACTACTGGAGAATGGTTGTATGCGATCGCCGCGCATGGCAGCGTGAGTATGGGTATAGTCTTCGACAGTGCGGGTACCAACTTATTTACTTGTAGTTTCGATCGCCAGATCTGCCAGTGGGA
>JANNDQ010000676.1:0-1537 GCA_031387965.1 Chamaesiphon sp. OTE_75_metabat_567 | reverse complement strand
CTCCATCTTCTGGCCGTAACCTAATCGCTTGCGCGTATGCAGCCAAAGCATCTTCTAACCGTCCCAACCCAACCAAAACCCAGCCCAGATTAGACCAAGCTTCTTGCCTGTCGGGGGCGAGTTCGATCGTCTTATCATAACAAGTGAATGCGGCATCCAGTTTCCCAGCGTCCCGATACAAATTACCCTGCTGATACCAAGCCTCTGGATCATCTGTGGCGATTGGTAGACCTAAATCTGTAGACTTAATTGGTAAAGACTGTCGATTCTCCAAAGGAGAGGCTACGCCAACGATCTCACCTTCCAAACTACTAACTTCCGCTGACTGCTCCGTTGACACAGGTACAACTAGATCCTGAGGCACAGCATGGTTCCGAACTCGTGCCTTCTCACGCGAGTCCTTCCGACTACTACCGCCCCAAAATCTATTTAGCATAATTGATTTCAAAAATATTTAAAAGATTGTTGTAGACAGTAGCTATTGACAATTTAGTTGCTAGAAGAAAGGTACCTATTCACTATCCTAGCTAACCTAAAATAACCCATTTGAGTTTTGGATTGAGCTTCCACAAAACCTGAATTAGTGTAAATTATATGATAAAAACTACCACAATTGCGATCAAGTAATCTACTGTCGGTCTAATTCAAACATTAATCAGTTGTCAAGTCAGCCTGAATCTCTGACCAATTGTACCGATCAGCATAACAACCAAGCAACTGTTTTAGCCTAATTTGATCTGAATCAGTCAGTAGATGGGCACCTGTAATTGCTAGATCACCTAGTTGACTTTCAGTATAACTAGATCCCCGATTAATAGAAGTCAAAAATGATACCGTAATTCCCTCTATTTGCTGTAAATGCGCGGCAACTTTTCGGTACACAGCCAAGGTGAGTTGGTGATTGATGAGGGTGAATTTTGGAAGACTTGAAGACTTGAAGACTTGAAGAGATTACACAACGTGTAATCTCCAATCCAGTAACATCCAACTAAAATCCAAAAATGGAGCTACCGCCACCCCCACCACGCGAACACACAAACCAATCCTTACGATGGGGAGTCCGAGGGGGTGCGTCCCGCCCCTCGGTGGGGGGGTTGGGGGGCAGACCCCCCAAATCCGGGTTCTGCCCTCACTAGGAAGACTGAAACCCACAAGTTCTAATAGTTTGCCGATACGCTAACTACAAGCAATCTCAAATTACTTCATCAACACCTTCGCCGCCGCAGCAACCCCCGCACCAGGCGTAAACCCACTATGCCCCAACTCCGCAATCGTCGCTTCTAAAGCACCCAACGCAGTCAAAATATCTCGATCGCAAACAAACCCCAAATGACCGATTCTAAAGATCTTACCCTTGAGATCATCCTGACCACCAGCCAGCACAATATCAAACTTCTTCTTCATCACACTGCGAATCTGCTCCGCATCCACAGTCGTCGGAGCCACCGCCGTAATCGCCGGACTACCATGTCCCTCCGGTGCATACAACGCCAAACCCATCGCCGTGATCGCCGCACGAGTCGCGTGCATATGCCGC
>JANNDQ010000672.1:0-3267 GCA_031387965.1 Chamaesiphon sp. OTE_75_metabat_567 | reverse complement strand
TCAGTTAACATCTGTCTCCAGGTATCATAGCGTTCACCATCACTAAGAGCACTGTGATAGACACCAACTTTGTCCCCAAATCTCGATCGAAACCGATCAGTTAGTTGTGGTGTTAAACCAATTTCTGGGACTAATACTAATACCGACTGACCTTGAGCTAAAATCCGTTCGATCGACTGGAGATACACTTCGGTCTTGCCGGAGCCAGTCACGCCATGTAGCAGCACTTGAGCGAAGCCTGATAGCTGATTTAATGCCGCTAACGCTACCGTCTGATCGCTGGTGAGGATCTTCGCTGGTTCTTGTTGAAACACCCCAAACTCTTGTTCCGATCGCAATTTCTCCTTGTTAACAATTGCAATATATCCCTTCTTGACAATGGCATTTAAACTACCAGCACTTGTACCGCCTAGTTTTAGCAATTCAGTCTGCCATAATTCACCACCATGTTGTTTGAGGATTTCAACAATTTCTTGCTGTCGAGGGGTCAAATCATTATTGAATAGATCTGATGTCAACACCACTGCTTTTTGCAGCTTAGGATGTGCAGTTTCTCCTGATGCCAGATAAGATTCAACCAACTGTCGATCAAGCAATTCTCGCAAACCTTTCTTGGCTTGGGGAATTTGTTGTTGAATGTATTGCCAGCTATAGTTCTTTTCTGGTTGAGAATTTAATAACTTCAGTACTTTCTTGGCGATCGCGCTCACAGAAATATCTGCATCCATAGCTACACTTATAGATCTAATCCGGCGATGCGATCGCGTCAATAATCCTGGTGGCAACGCCACCTTAATAACTTGAATTAGTGGTGTATAATAATAGTCAGCAATCTGAATTAACCACTGCCAATAATTAGCTTTAAATAGTCCCGATGCCACTACGTCATCGATATCTTTAATCTTTGAAGCTGATAAAGATTCTGGTAGTCGATCGATAAATCGAATCGCAATTCCCCCAACCACTTGCCCGCTCAATGGCACGCTCAGAATATCACCAACCTGCACGCTCATTCGCTCAGGCACATTGTAGGTGAACAACTCTTGAATACCGGGACAATCTACCAATACCTCGACCAATCCATGCGCCGTTGCACCTACGGCATACCCAATCATTGGTTCGGATACGATACTTGAAGTAGCTAGATTGAGATTCGACATTCAAATTAGATTTTAGAGTTTAGAAATAATCTTTTAGAGCGTTAGTTCGAGTTCAGTCTATCTTTAAAATATTAAATATATTCAAAATGCAACATTTACTGCTATCGAGATTTCAAGGAGCATTAATTGGTGGGAATATTATATATATTAACCAGCATCAGGTTTCGCCCAATCAACTGATTATCGATACAACTCCAGCACTACTCGCTGGCATGGCTAGTTTGATTTATCATCATCGCTTCGATCCTCAAGCTTGGGCAAAAAATATTCAGCCAGATATTTCCAGCCCAGATCGGGCAATTATTGCCATGTTGCCGCTGATGTTATTTTTTCATGACGATCGAGTTAAACTCCGAGAGACACTGATCGATGTCAGCCACAGCTGGGAGCTAGACTGGGAAACCTGCTCCAGTGCCGTTGCTATCGGCTACATTATATCTCGATCGCTGACCGAATCCTTCAACCCCAGAACAATTATCTCCCAACTGCAAGACGAGACAATCAATCTCCATCCCGATCTCTATCAATCACTGAGTGGAATCGACAGATTATTAGCCGAAGCGCATAGCTTGCATCAAGTTACCGAAAAATTCACCGCCAGCCCACACCCAATTATCACCCCAACCGTTTTGGCGATATACTGCTTTCTCTCAACTCCCGCAGACTTTGGTTTAGCCACCCGCCGTGCTGAGCGAATTGAGTACGCAAACCAGTTTACCTGTGCGATTACAGGCATCCTCTCCGGCGCTGAGAATACTCTCGCAGGGATTCCGCTCAATGGTTATCTGGCTACTCAGGAGCGAGAACAGTGGCTACTAGCCGCCGAAAACTTACTTAGTGCTTGGGCAGGAGTCTATCACGAACATAGTTCCAGATCGATCGGGCTATTACCCGCGAGTTCCCAGCCCGCTGTTGCTTATCCATTAACCGTAGCAGCGCCACAAGTGATCCAGCGCCGCAGCTAATCGACTTGCAAGCTGTTTTATCGATCTGTCAAACTGGTAATTTCAATCAAAACACTGCTATGCCGATCGAGACTTGCTTCCCACTAGCCATTTACTATGAAGATCTGCCGGATGCCCCAATCTATCAGCAAACTTTACTCGATGCCGTGCTGCAACTAGAGCGCGATGGTGCCGAACGTCGTAATTACCCTGAGATGGCTTGGACGGGCGATCTACATGGTGTCGAGCAAATTCATACCAATCCAACCTTTGCCTGGATTGTGGGGCAAGTAGAGCAGCATACAGCGAACTATCTATTAGAGCTAGGTGTGGATTTAACCAAGGTCGATCTGTACATCCAACGTGCATGGCCGATCGTCTCACGGACAGAACAAGAAATTGGCTCTCATTGTCACAATACCGCCCATATCAGCGCTGTCTACTATATCAAGGTACCAGCCGAAGGTACCTACGATCCAGGGCGATTAGTCTTCTTTGACGATGCGCGAGTCAATGAGGTGAGTCCAGGCTTGGGTAGTGAAAATACAGATATTATTGCCGAGGACAGCTATTTTAATCAGCTCCAAACTGCCTATGTGCCAGTGGAAGGACGATTGTTGATGTTTCCAGCAAAACAGCGCCATGCTGTTACGATGAATGAAACAGAGGAACTACGGGTATCGTTATCGTTTGATATCGTGCTGACAGCAACAGCTACCGCCGCAGGTGCTTATGAGTTTCTCACGCCGCCACCTACTCAGTGGCAAAAATTCAAGTCAGTTGTAAATTGACTTGAGATTCGCTCTGCTGACATTCGCGAGGAACATTGGATAGACTAGATCTAGTCAAGTGCTAGAAGGCAAGACAGTCGGATTTGTGTCCTAACTATCTTTGCGAACTTTTCCATTCCAGTAACATAACTATCAGCGGAAATTACCGTTGACGAAGCTCCGGTCGATCGGTTAACGTTCAAAGTTCAGGTGTGTGATGTTTAAGATTTAATTAAATTATGAAGAGATTTTTACTTTTACTACTTTCAGCTCCTACCGTTCTGATGACGATTTTGCCGATCGTTACAGCAGTCGAACCTGCGGCTGCTAACGGGACTAAGCCTAACGATCCAACTAAATTCTGTGTCAATGCTCACGCGAGACTTATTTGTG
>JANNDQ010000598.1:0-3064 GCA_031387965.1 Chamaesiphon sp. OTE_75_metabat_567 | reverse complement strand
CATATCGATCGCCAGGTCGATCGACTGGACGATAGGTAACTGTCGATTGGTTTTGGACTAGCTCACATACAAACCGAGTTTGATTACCACCAGAAGGGACGCTTGTCTGCGGTGTGGGTGGCCCGTATTGTGCCCCAGCAGCCCCTGCTGTCAACATGGCACCTAAGACTGCCCAGCTCCAAATTTTAAGGGATGTTTTCATAGGTTTAAGGTTGATGTGTTGGCGGTTTATTCTTGATTATAAGGACAACAGCTTGATCGAGAATGTTCCAGAATTAGGCTTTAGGCTTTAGCGGTTAGGCTTTAGGTTTTGGGAGTTTGAAAATAGCCATTCTTCTCACCTAATACCTAAAGCCTAATTAATCAATCACATGAATCGGCCCATGGGTACTAGCACTGAAAAACTGACGCACTAGGGGATTATCGGTAGTGTCAATTTCATGGGTTTTCCCGTCCCACTGGACTTTGCCCTCATAGAGAAAGACAATTCGATCGGTCGTCCGGCGAATGGTACTATCCTGGTGAGTTACCATCACATAAGTGCTACATCCACCTTCGACATGTTGTAAGTCTCTAACAAGATCTTCGATCACTGTGGAAGCGATCGGATCTAAACCCGCAGTGGGTTCATCGTATAATAAGACCTCAGGATTATCTTCAGGGCGTTCGGGATTGGACATGATTGCCCTCGCAAAGCTGACTCGTTTGCGCATTCCCCCTGATAATTGGGCGGGATATCGATCGGCTACACCTGCCATACCTACCAATCCTAACTTAGCTTCGACCAATTCCCGAATGTGTTTGCGAGAAATTCGTGACTGTTGAAATAACCGAAACCCGACATTTTCCTCGACAGTGAGCGAATCAAATAATGCTGCTTGCTGAAACACCATCCCAATATAAATCGGGTCGTTACCATCTTCAATCAATCCCCGCCGCACCTGCCCACTAATCAAAACGTCGCCCTCATCAGGTGCCAGCAATCCAGCCATGATCCGCAGAATCGTCGATTTACCCGTTCCCGATGGCCCAATAATTCCCAAACCTTCGCCTGGATAAATATCTAGATCCATCCGATCTAAAATTACGCTTTTACCAAAAGCTTTGGAGACTCCACGTAGTTGAATGATTGGTTCCATGTTGGGAGATGAAGACAACTTTTAAAGCCTAGATATTCAAATTTGCTTTTGCAAGCCAGCTAGGTAGTTCTGGCACATAGATAACAGTTCTCTTAGTTTCAATTGCAGCTATTAGCTGATGTCCGGCATCTGTAGAATTATCGTAAAGGATTAGTTCATCAACTATTTTGGCAGCTTTACTCAGATTTATCAGGCTGCGTTCATAACGGCGTAGAATATCTTCTATAGGGACGTTATGACCACCCAACTTAACTCTATCAGCTACTCGTAAAACATTCATATTGGGATTGTCGATCCCGATATATATCAATACAACTAACCAATCTCGACTTTTTGCATCACGCATCAATTTGATATAAGTGTTGCCAGCAAAAGTGGTTTCAACAGCAAAGCTAGATTCAGACTGAATATATTGCTGGGACAGAACTAGAGCCTGTTTACCAGCCGCAATCGCCGCAGATGCTGGATCGAGCGGATTGAGTTTTCTAGCAATTGCATCGGGGTCGATTAATAGAATTGGTTGCTCTAACTGTTTCGTGAATGTCGATTTGCCAGATCCATTAGCTCCGGCAATTACTGTAAAAGTTGGCATACTTTAGAAAATTTCGCCGATTACTTTTGCGCTGCCATCTGCCTGAATTTCAAGCTCAAATTTTTGTCCATTGGCTTCTTCTCTAACTAATTTGTGACCGAGCAGATAGTGAATCGGCAGACCCATTGCTTTGAGTCGTGCAATGTCTTCAGCAACTTGTTTTTGTCCTGCTGCTGCCATTTTTCTAGCTCTAATCTCGATATCTTCACCAGGAATGATGCTAAAACCAGTATCTGCTTGAGGTTTGGTATAAGTCATAACGATCGCTAAACTGGACATCAAAAATAATTACATCTACCTAATTATATTATTAATCCACAGAATTATACTTGTGGGTAAGTATGCCACCAGCAGCTGAGATCGAAGCTAGGCAGAGTAGCACGGCGGGTACTCCGAGGGCAGTTTCAGCAATTCCAGTTAGGGCTAAGGGCAGACTGAGCGCAATGTTGATTGCATTATTTTGAAGTCCAAACACTTTACCGCGCATTTCTTCTGGTGTTTCGCTTTGAATGGTAGTTTGCATCGGAATCATCACCGCAGAACTAAATACACCCATCCCCACCAAGCAGAGCAGACTTAACCACAGCGAATGGGAAAATGATAACCCAAATAGCGATGCGGCTACTCCGATCGATCCATATAAACTCAATTGAGCACGGCTGAATTTGTTACCAACATAATTCAGTCCAACAGCACCTAAAGCCATCCCAACACCTCCAGCAGCCAGGAGAAATCCAAATTGGGAAGCTTTAATTTCGGGTAATAGTTCAGCCATCCGCACTGCCACCACCGTCATCGAAGCAATTACCGACTGCAAGATTACCAGCTGAATCAGTGCGCCTTTGATCTGTCGATGTTTACCCAGATATCGGACTCCATCTTGGAGATCGGCTAGGACATGTGGCTCGCCCCCCGTCGGGATCTGCTTGGTTTCTCCTGTCCGCATCACCAGCAGTAAAATACCTGCAATCACGTAGCTAGCTCCAACTAGCAATTCTTTACCGATATTCACACCCAAGCCAACACTTGCGCCCAAATGATCGGCAAGTGCTAAAATCGGCTCACCGATCGCAAATCCGACAATCAGCGAACCCATCGCGGTAGTAGTATAGAGGGAGTTCGCCGAGAGTAAATTTGGCTTGTCCACAATCATCGAGATGGCTGCCTGTTCTGCGGGCGAGAAAAATTGGGTGAGAGTGGATACCAAAAAGGATATGACTAGGAGAATCTCAAAACCCAATGGTAAGTTAGCGACTACTTGCCCCTTCGTTAACCACAACAAGAATGGCACTGACAGCACCAAAACACCACGCAATAGGTTAGTTGCTACCAA
>JANNDQ010000595.1:0-3550 GCA_031387965.1 Chamaesiphon sp. OTE_75_metabat_567 | reverse complement strand
AATTAGAACAAATCCGCCCTAAAACCACTCCTGAAGAGTAAGTAATCTCCGCCAGAAACCCGACTTTTTCAAAAAGTCGGGTTTCTTAGTGTATTCCCTCCCAACTCCCATATTTCCATGTTCGATCCTGTCTTTGCTCGTGCTGGCGTACTGTGGACAGCAATTATTAACTTCATCCAAACGGCTGAGGGAAATATTGCGATCAAGTTAGAAAGCTTTGTTGCTAAACAATTGATCCGCAATCCCCAGCTAGATTCAGGACAGAAGAAACTGTTGGTGCATCGATTTGCGATCGAAGGTGAAGTCGAGGGTAAAACACCGCTAGACTTATTCCTTGCTAGCAATCCAGATCTTACCAATGCCGATCGACAGTTGATTCAAAGTTGGCGCAAAAGTTTTGTCGGGTTAATCGAGATCGTTGAGATCTATCCCAACGGGCTAGAAGTCATGAATTGGCTGACTGCTAAACACTATCGAATTCAGTTTACCGATCTGCCCGCTCAGGTAGCGATGAGTAGGCTCAAAGTTGGAGACTTAATTATTGCCCAGCTAAGTCCAATTGAGGGAATTGATTGGGCAATCCTCGCACCTTGGATTGCTTTGGGTAAATTGGGTAAGCCAAAACTAGCCGTTGCCGTTGGTGCTTTTCGTCAAAATTATCCGCACTATCTCTATCCTGATGCCCCTGAATTATTAGCTGCATCTTGGGAATCAGTTGCTGTCTATCACGATCGATTTGTCGAATTTTTTGGTAGTGATGAAGTTACCCTAACTAGTGCCCAATTGCAGGCACGGCTGAGTGAGTTTCAGGAGTGGATGGTAGCCAAACAGTTGGATGCCGCTGGAGTAGATCGATTCTCTTCCAGAGACGCTACGCGAACAAAATCACTCACTGACTTAGCTGCCGATACAGGGCTAGCAGCCGAGGATCTAGATGCTTTGACTACAACTTTGGGATTACCAGGTTCCGGTGCGTCCCAGGGGCATACAACCGCGCTGGAGAAGATGATCTCACCCCAGATCGAACTGCCATCACAGTTCAAAACAGCAGCTACCATCACGGCGCTCAGTCATCCTTATTGGGGACAGATGTTCTTAGCCGACTATTCCCTGATCAAGACACTATTGGCAGCAACAGATCCTCAATATCCACCTGCCGATCTCAACTTTGTGCATAAGTGTTTGGCAGATCCCCTGATGAATGCCTTCGTCTGGCGACGATTAGCGGCTGAGTTTCCCCAGCAACTAGAAACTGCGATCAGACAGATGCTTGATTACAAGTATCCGCAAGAGTCTAATTCAGAATCTGCCGCTCGACTGTTCAATCTTGATGCCGTATTGACAAAATTCAATAAATATTTAGAGCCAGATCTCCCCGACATAGCTAGCGTGCCCATCCACCTCCACAACTTATTTCAAGCTGCGGTGATCGACGTAAGTAAAGCAAAAGCAAAGCCTAAGTCTCAACCAAAAAAGAGTGGGTTTGGCGCAAAAAGTTAAGAATTAATTAACTGCTCAAAACCGACTAAGCCGATCGACTAAACTAGTGAAAACCGATCTTTAATCTAGTGCTAATCCCTAATTAAAGTTGGTAAAATTAAGGCATCGACCTCGATAAACATTAAACGTGGAGAATTAAGACTATGGGCGGTATTATTGGTTGGGCAGTACTTGGGCTAGTAGCTGGTGCGATCGCCAAAGCGATCTATCCTGGATCTCAGGGCGGTGGATTGATTTCGACGATGGTGCTAGGACTAATTGGTGCATTTGTTGGCGGTAGTTTATACACTTTGATCTCAACGGGAAAGTTAGCTTTAGGAGCCATTAGTGGTGCAGCCTTAATTCCTTCATTAGTCTTTGCAGTGTTAGGCTCGATGATCGCTATCTTCCTATGGGGTTTAGTTACTCGCAACGCATAGATAATTAGTACCAATTAACGATTAATAATTATTAATTATTAGTTGAATTAACAGCCGTCCTCATCCTAACTCGACGATTCTCTACCAGAGACTCTATGCAAACGAGCTAGTTTGAGGATTGTCTGATTTGGATATATTCACGATCGAGAATTTCGCTGTTTATCTTGTCAAAGTGGCGACAGCGATAGGAAATTCAGGGTAAACTAGAAAGTGGAACCCATCTTTGCAATCCAAATGGATGAGGCTGCCATGTCTATGGAGCAACACTTGAGTGAATAACAACAGTCCCAATCTATTTCAAGTCAATTTACCCAACCTGCAATCTTGGCTGACAATTGTGGCAATCTGCCTATTGCTGGGTAGTCTAGGATTAGGCTGGTTGGTGAAGTCAGCACTAATCATCGTTGGATTGGCGATCGTTACGCCCATTGTCGGATTTTTAGGCTTTTTCTGGTGGTTGCGGCGCAGCATCGTTGAAGCCGAATGCCCAGTATGTAGCCATGCGCTCCAAGGTGTTAATGGTAGCGAGATTCAGTGCAGCAACTGTGGCGAAATCCTCAAGATCGATCGAGGTCAACTAGTCCGCGATACTCCACCAGACACGATCGATGTAATTGCAGTTGAAGTTGTTCAAGATTAGGCTTTAGGCTTTAGATGTTAGGCTTTAGGGGCGGATTAATGGATTGCTAATGACTATTCACAACCACCTCAATAGCTCAATCCTATCCTGAAGTCCAAAGCCTAAAACCTAAAGCCCAAAGCCTAGACCCTACTGAGACTTATGACCGAACAACAACCCTCCGAATGGCAACGTCGCTTCCAAGATTTAAAGATTGGTGTTGAGCAAGCTACTGCTAAATCCGAACCGCTCAAAGAAATCGAAGTTAATTTTCCTGGCTTTGGCATCTCCTCGCTGCAAAATACTTACCAGCAGTTTATCACTTGGTTTAATGGTATTCCGGCGAGTGGTAAACTTTTGGCGATCGCTGGCGGTGGATTATTGAGCCTGACTCTGATCAAAACTGTCTTTCAATTAGTAACATCCCTAATTACCCTTTCCGTCTTTGGAATTATTTTGTATTTAGTCTATCGGTTTTTGATCTTGCCCAAGGGTGATACTTAATCAATACTTAAATTGATACTACTAGAATCCTACTAGAAGCCCGACTTCCAATACGGTTCGGTTAGCTTCGTTCGAGATCTAAATCCCCCAAACCCCCTTAAAAAGCGGATGCGCGTACTGTTCGGGTTCCCCGACAGTGTAGCGCACCAAGCAGGGGGCTAAGATCGCTTCTTAGTCCCCCTTGAAAAGGGAGATTTAGGGGGATTTCAACGTAAACCGGAGCAGTTAACTCCCGATTGGTTATTAACCGAACCGTATTGACCCGACTTCTTGAAGAAGTCGGGTTTCTGCTGTGCTGTAGTTGACTGAACTAGCTCATGACAGCTTCTTCTGGGTGTAAGAGCGTTGATAACTGCTTCACACCGCGTTGGAGATGACGAGTGACTGTCATGGGGCTGACACCAATTCTTTTTGCCGCTTCCTTGCGGGGTAATCCTCTAATATAGACGTACTCGATCGCTTGCTTAGTCTTGGATTCAAGCTCAGAGATTGCGCCTTCGAGCTGTTG
>JANNDQ010000563.1:0-1527 GCA_031387965.1 Chamaesiphon sp. OTE_75_metabat_567 | reverse complement strand
AATTAGATCTCAAATGTCAAACTATCCAAGCCCTTTGCAAAATTTAAATTAAAACATAAATTAAAATTAGTAACTACTCAGGCTTAAAAAATCAGGAAGATTTGGGGAGGAATCGAAGTATTAGAAAATCAGAAAAGTAAGGACAGCAAAAATAGTAGCAAACCAAGCGAGCTTTTCGGGGGAAGCTTCCCCCGAAAACGTCGCGCGCCATCAGGAGACGGATTCGCGAAAAGAACAAAAAGCCTTCGCACCAAGAGTAGTCGTAAAAGTGGCGGACAAAAAGATCATCCTGGCAGCACATTAGAATGGCATGAAGAAGTAGATGAAGTATTTATTCATCCAGTGGTAGACTGCACAAGTTGCGGGAGATCGCTAGAACATGTCGAAGTACTGAATATGAGGTGTAGTCAGGTTCATGAGCTACCGCAAATAAGATTAGTCATCCACGAACATCAAGCAGAAGAGAACCGCGTCAAGAGTAAGTTAATGTGGCTACATGTAGCTTGTAATGGCTGGCTAACTGCTTACTTTATCGACCCTAAACGGGGTCAGTTAGCGATGGATGCCATCGATATTCTGCCTAATTTTGAGGGGGTAAGCGTTCATGATGGGTTGGCTAGTTATGGTAAATATGACAGCACCCATGCTCTTTGTAATGCCCATCATTTGCGGGGATTACGATTCATTGTCGAACGCTATGAGCAAGACTGGGCAAGTGACATGATGACACTACTGGTCGAAATTAACACCACTATTGCTATCGCACAAGCAGCCGGAGAGACAAGCTTAACTCTTACCCAGCTAGCTGATTTTGAACTACGCTATCAGGAACTTATTCAAACCGGATTAACCGCGAATCCGCCGCCACTAATTGATTTAGATTTGCCCAAACAAAAAGGTCGCCCGAAACAGAGTCCACCCAAAAATTTATTAGACCGCCTGAAATTAAACCAATCTGCGGTTCTATTGTTCATGCATGATTGGAGAGTTCCTTTTGATAATAATCAAGCGGAGCGGGATCTGCGAATGATGAAGTTGAAGCAGCGGCGCATCGACTCGGAGGTTTCCTCCGAGTTGTGTGCGACAAGACAGAAGATTTCTGGTACTTTCCGCTCAATTGAAGGTGCCCAGCAGTTTTGTCGGATTCGCGGCTATCTTCCTACTCTTCAACCTGAGTAGTTACGAGAATTATCTAAAAGCCCTGTAAAGACAGCTTGCAAGCTGTTTCAGATTTTACCCAGCCAAGTTATTCAAATAAAAATCGTGGAAATCTTACACAAATGCCGAAAATTCGAGTGTTGAAGGCAGTTAAACTGTTATCCAGGGTGAATTAGAGCAAATTCTGTTAAAAGGGTTGACAAACCCCAGAGAGTCGGGTTATATTAATAAAGCGGTCAAGGGAAACAGCGACACGGAATCGGCGAAAGCCGCTACTGGAGCGAGTTCCAAAACCCTGAACCTAGACAACTATATAGTTTGAAAGCCTATTCAACCTCGTTAATTTCGTTAACACGATTATAACAGGTC
>JANNDQ010000557.1:0-3752 GCA_031387965.1 Chamaesiphon sp. OTE_75_metabat_567 | reverse complement strand
ACTGGAACTGTAAATTCTGTGTTGGGAATCGATATCAATCGCTATCTCCGCGCTAGGGGTGATTTACCCAAACAAAAGTGGCGCAAATATAATTAGCAGGAAATGAATTCAGATAATCCAACCAAACAACTATCTTTTAATTTAGTCGCAATCTGTGTATTTGGGATGACTATATCTAGTCTAGTTGCACCACTACTAAAAATTTCTTCAACAGTACCAATTTTAATTATTTTTACAATCGTCGTAATCACAACCATCGATGGTTTATTGCTCAAGAGTACCGCAGCAACAATACTTTTGGATACCATTGCCAACAATAATCCAGCATATCGTCAGCGGATTATCGAGCATGAGGCTGGACATTTTTTAGTTGCTTATTTACTAGATATTCCCATTTCTGGATATACGCTCAGTGCCTGGGAATCCTTCAAGCAAGGACAATCAGCGCAAGGAGGCGTAATGTTTTCACCGCCACCCTCGAATATTTCTAGTCAATTACTGCAACAATATTGTACCGTTTGGATGGCGGGAATTGCCGCAGAAAAATTGATCTATGACCGCTCTGAAGGTGGTACTGAGGATCGACAAAAATTGCGGGGAGTATTGTTTCTTGCTGGCAAGCAACAACAAGAAATTACCGCTCAGGAAAATCTTGCCACACTCCAAGCAAAAACCATGATTAAGGATCATTGGGCTGCTTATCAAGCATTAGTCACCGCTATGGAAAATAGAGCTGTTGTAGCTGATTGTTGCGCTGAGATCGATCGACTCAAAGTTGTGGGTTAATAGTTAACCAGAATAAGAGATCTAAATCCCCATTCTAAAACCCTAATTATTAATTAATTTAAATAGTTCCTTGAATTACTCTTGCTCCTGTTGGTTGAAGTGGATCTGTAGATTGATCGATTGTGATAAATACTCCCTTAGCTTTCACTCCTGCGGGCGGCTGTTGGGCAGCATTTAACTTGATAAAGATACTATTGCGATCGTCAGTTTTGAACTCACCGCAAGGGATAACTTGACCATTGACTAATTCTAACCACATCCGGTAAACTCGATCGGCAGGTAATGGTGGTAAGTTTTTGGCAGATACAATTACCTGTTGCCAGTTGCCAGGGGTAAATAGTACATTCCCGACAACACCTTCCCCAGTACTCAAAGATAGTAGCCGACTTTTGGGTTGGTTTAAAACACTCGCTAATTCCTGCTGATTCACCTGCTGGGCAACCTGTAACTCTTGGCGCAGATTGAAATTATCAAATGCTAGTAATCCACCGATTAATAAGCCAATTCCAGCGAAGATTCTGCCTGGGGTAAAGCTGTTACGCGGTGCTGAATTTGGTACTACCTGACTTGGCTGTGAAGAACTAACGATCTGATTTGTGCTTGATTCGATCGCAAAAGATTCCATAACTTTTGCTTTTAATCGAGGTGGGGGAGCAACCGCGACTAATCCTTGTGGCAATTTATCAAAAGTAACTTGAAGCGCGACAACTTCAGCCTGAAGTTCGGGGTTAGTTGCTAGCGCGGATTCAAATTGAGTAATTTCAGCTGCACTTAAATCTCCTAGCACATAGCCAGCGGCTAATATTTGCTCTTCTTCTGATATCAATTTAGCCATAGATGTCTCCTTTAACCAATCTCCGATTGCAGCAGCTGACGTAATTTAATTAATCCCTGACGCATATGAGTTTTCACAGTACCCAACGGCAAATCAAGTTGCTTGGCGATGGCGGATTGGCTCAGATCTTGATAATAACTTAATTCTAGTGTTTGTCTTTGTTGTTCGATTAATCTAGACAAAGACTGGCGCACGACCGCTTGTTCTTCAGCTAGAGTGACTGAATCTAGGATAGTTGGTAACTCAGTTTCGGGAATAACATGGTGTTGCAATCGTTCGATCGATTTTTGTTCACTCCGCCGACTGCGTAGTTTATCGATCGCTCTCGATCGAGTAATCAAGCACAGATAGCTACTTAATTTAGCACGAGTTGGATCGAATTTTTCCTGTTGCCAAAAGTTCAAAAATACATCCTGAGTCAGATCCTCGGCTTGATCGGGTCGATCAAGTAATTTCAAAGCTAGGGTGTATACTAGACCGCCATAGCGATCGTAGAGAATACTTAAAGCATGTTGATTTCCTTGACGCAAACTCGCGATTAAGTCTACATCGGCAGCATCAGAACGAATTTGGCTCATGTGACCAGTCCTGGCTCAATAATATACTGAGTAGATTATAGTCTTATGGTATATAAAGAAGGATTAGTCATGTAACTTTCTTTACGATCGTCCGATCATTATTGTTTGCTGTTGTTATTAGTACGGAAGTGTGACCAGATTGGATTTAACAACAGCAGCTTAAAATCGACGACTTAATCAGGTACCTGATGGGGGCATCGCTAGATTCCCCAAACAGCTAGATTTTGGGCTTGAGAAAGAATTTTGCCAAATTTAAATCCAAACAGTTTGTTGCCCCGTACTAATGGCAAGACAAGATTAATCACTTCTGGCTGGATTGATAATCACACCACTCAGCAGAAATACCAGGCAAAACTGCTCATTGTCGCACGATCTCTCAATCACGCTAATCACCTTAATCAAAATCACTAGGAATTAATATTATGTCAGTTAAATCAAAGCTTTCAGGACTACTCGCACTTGCTACATTTGTATTGCCCCTATCATTATCACTTCCAACCCATGCGCAGACAAAACCTGCGTTGACCCCAGGCAAACAGTGTATATTCAACAATGCTGCTTTCTCCGTAAATGTAGATTGGTATGACCCCGGATCAATTTCTTTCAAGGGTGGAGATACAAAAAACTATAAGAATTACACAATCCTCAACGATGCAAAACCGATTAAAACAGATAAAAATATTACAGTAGGTTTACAGTCTTGTACTAATGCCGGAAATCAGATAGCGGTGGCGAGAATCGTCGGTCATGACATTGCCAATTCAGCAATCATCTACGCGACCGGAGCTGTTGTTGGGGCAGGAACTGGTGTAGCTAGTGCCTTTGTCTGTGCTGGCACAGTCGGTGCGGGCTGTATTGCTCTCGCGGCGGTTGCACCTGCTACGGGAGGGGCGATTGCGTTGGTGGAAAAGGCACTTCCCGCAGTCCAAGAAATTGCTTATATGGGACCTCCTGGTACAGAAAACTATGTGGATTTGTCAGGCACAATCTGGCAAGTGGGTATTGCCAATAATGTGCCATTGAGCGACCCCCGTGGATTTAAGAAAATCGCGGCATTCTTCGATGGTGGCACACCTGGACCCAGAAGCATCAGCTTTAATAATCAAGCTGGTTATGTTGCCGAAATGTCGGTGATGTATTTTCAAAAACAGGATGTTGGTGGGGGAAAATTTGTTGAGCTGCCAGTGGTAAAAAATTCTGGTCGCATCTCGGCTGGATTTACTAAACATATCAATGTGCCACTGGCAATCTCCAATCAGCCAATTCGAGTATTCATTACAGGTGTCGGGACAATCAAAAAAGATATCTACTCAACGACTGTTCCTGTCAATTTCTCAGGCAATAACTGCTACAAGTCATTTGGAACTATCTTTAATGCAAAAGGTAGTACTTGTCGGTAATCAGGATCGGCATAATTTTCACAGCAATGTAAGGTTTCGTCGGAGGGCTAAACCTTACATTGCTGTGAAGATCGGCTCCCCTCTCCCAAATTTATATATGCAAAAATACACTTTTCAGACAACAAGTATTCTGATGGTATCGATCGCTACTAC
>JANNDQ010000533.1:0-4172 GCA_031387965.1 Chamaesiphon sp. OTE_75_metabat_567 | reverse complement strand
GGCGAATGTACATTATTAATATTCTAACAATATCAATACTTTCTAAGTCTAAAAAATATGATTACTACAAAGTTGCACGAACGGTATAATGGTCATGAAATAACACTCAAAGAGGTTTATCCGAAAGAATATGAGCTGTGGATCGATGAAAAAGTATATCAAAATCCCAATCGAATAATATCTCGCGATGAACGCAAGCTGTGGCAGCTTGGAAGAGAGATCGTAGATAGTTTATTGCCGGACGAAAAGCATAAGATTATCCTGAAAATATTGGAAAATTTTCCATGTTTTAAAAGTTTTTATTTCAGGAATCTTTCTGTGACCGAACTGAAGCAATTATATGAACATCTCCAATCCAACAATCGGTTAAGTTCACTTTCTATTGGCTCTATTGTGATTGGAGATAAATCTCCTACCAGCAGAGGTATTGTATTTTATTTTTCCGAAGAAGAATCTTTGGTTTTGTGGGAGAGTGGATTCAAAAGCATTTGTAGGATCGAACAACTCAAGTTAGCCCCAGATAAATTTTGACATGTCTCCCAACCTTCCCTCTGTGGTCATTACTCCAGTCGTCGAGCGAGAAACACTTGTCTCAACTCTCACTGTCTCTTCAGATGACTTGTGGGCGGAGTTTGGGCAATTAAAGATTGCCGATAGTAGTAGGAAGCAGTACGTTAAGGCGATCGAGAATTTCTGTCAGTTCGCTTATAGTGGCTCTGCGACTCCAGAGAAGATCTCAGAATTTCTAGATCTTGATCGATATGCTGCAATTGAGATGGTATTAAGATATCGTCGGCACTCGATCGATCGAAACCTCTCACCCAGCACGATTAATGTCCGGCTGGCGGCGATTAAAAGTTTGGTGGAGATGGCGCGGAAGCTGGGTAAAACTATGATCGATCTGGGTGATATCGAGAGCATCCCCAGTGAAAGCTATCGGGATACCAGGGGGATCTCGGTCGAACAGTTTAAATCGATGTTGGAGGCCATCGATCCTAGTACGTCGATCGGCGTAAGAGATTATGCGATTATGCTGTTATTTTGGGGCAACGCACTCCGGCGGGGGGAAATTGCCAGTGCGAATATTGAGGATTTTCTACCCCAGCAGCAGAAGTTGATGATTTTAGGGAAGGGGAAACGAGCGAAGGTAGCGATCGATCTGACTGATAGTGTGAGTTATGCTTTGGAGGAGTGGCTGAATTTTCACCCCTGTCTTGACGCACACAACCTGGAGGGAACCTCCAGGTCGATGCGTCGCTGTAATGTGCCAGGACAGCCGCTAATTACTTCTTTGAGCCACAATTGTTATGGGGCGAGGATTGCTGGGGATAGTATCTATCGGATCGTTCAAGGGTATGCGGAGGCTGCGGGGATCGAGCGGCGGGTTTCTCCTCATCGTTTACGCCATAGTTCGATCACGGCGTTTTTAGATGCTAGTGGGGGTAATCTGCGGGCGGCGCAAGCGTTGAGTCGGCATCGCAATCAGAATACTTTGAATTTGTACGACGATAATCGACGGCAGGAACAGAAGGGTGCTTCTGGGATGTTGGAAGATTTGCTGACGGGGAATAGGGACAAAAAGAGCTACTAGAAACCTTTTTAGTAGCTCTATTTAGACTGGGATAAAACTACATTTTCATCAATGATTACATTTAAACGTGCCGCTTTAACCTTTTGAACTGTGTTGGGAGAAACACCTACCGAATGAGCTGCTTCTCTAACGGATAAACCCCGATCTAGTGCGGCAATTATAGCGATTGATGATGGTTTATGTAAAAACTGTTCGCGACTGTCACCGCTACCTTTTGGTCTACCTGTATGGGTGCCCCAATTTTTAGCCCTCTGCATCCCTGTTTTGATTGCCGACGAGCGGTGTTGGCGTTTTTTCTCAGCAATAGCTTTTTGCCGCTCGTCTTCGATTTTCAGCTCGATCTCTGTTTCGATTTTACTAGAAACACCGTTGAGAATATCCCGCTCTCTTTTTCTAAAAGTCCTCTTACTTAATTTATTTAAATCCTCGATTGCTACCAGAGCGACATCGCTCGAAAACTCAAAGTATTCTGTGAATTTAATCGATTGACAACGATACTTTTGATGTTTATAAATGAAATATCGCTCTAATCCACCATGATTTTCCCACAGTCCGATAACCTCAATGCTAATCTGCTCGCCCAGAGCTGCCCGTAGCTCTGGCTCGATCTCGTCTATGCGCTCTGAGATCTCGCGAGTAGTCACACCGATTTTATAAATGGTGGTGAAGTCGCTAACTATTTTTAAAAAGTAGAGAGTTTGAGATAAAATCCGCTTGACGTGGTTTTTATATAACTTTAGGTCGGTTAATAAATCTGGTAAGTCGATCGAGTTTACCGCATCAGCATCAACAACTCTAGTTTCTAACTTTTCTAATTTAGCCACAATTGCTAAACTTTGAAACTTGCTAAACCGATCTAGGGGCATGACACCGCAGGCTATTTCGCCCAGAGCGTCCAACTTCCAGCGATAGTTAGCATTCTGAACGATAAAATCTTTTCGATATAATTTGTCTTTCAAATCTGGATTTAATCTACCAGTCTTGTGAAGGTGAATTAAAGCAGACAGCTCCGAATTAGACAAGTGGCGGTCGAATCCAGCTAAAAATGGGACAGAAATATCCCTACTGCTCTTAACCGCTCGGCAGGTTTCGTCAGTGTGGGCGAAATGATGATTTTTAATCGCTCCTTTTTTAGCGGTTAAGGCTCCACCACAGTAAGGACACTTGAGATCGGTCTTACCACGTCGGCGGGACTCAATGAAAATCATCTCGCCATTTGGATCGATGCCATACTCTAGCCACATATTCTTACCTCTGGCAATAGCAAGCTCAATTTAACTATTGACTTGTATGAGTTCTGGGCTACCCTTTCTCTGATACGGCGATCGATGCGATCTAACTGCTAACTTTTACCCAGTTGCACTTAAATTTAGTGTATCACTAAAAGGATAGCTTGAAACCATTGCCCAATCTTTGTATCGCTCGCAGAATTAATAGAAAGCTTTGCTAGCGAAAGGATGTTAGAGCCGAATTGACGAGGGTGATTTGGTCGAGGCGACACGGCGCGAATGTACTGTCTGTATAATCTGATTTTATGGTAGAGCGATTCATGATTAACGAAGATTCCGCCATTCAGGAGAGCTTGTTGCAACTCTCTACTCAGTTAGGACATCCCCTTGATGAAGCATCAGTCGATCGACTGTACCAAAATGCACGGGATTTACTCAGTCACATTTCGCCAACACCCGTGACGTTGGCTCGTGTTGCAGGCACATTATTGGTCTATCACATTCAAGATCCAGAAGGCGACGAATTGAAATGGTTTAAAGCTCAGATCGAGCAATGTTCAGATGAAGAAGAGGTAGAGGAGTCGATTGAATCTCTTCATCGCACTGATGCGTTGTGATGGGATTTTCTGAGTCAGTTCGTAATAATTAAATATTAGACATCTTGCGCTTACACGATCGATCATTGTAATCTCTTCTTATAGATAGATATAAAAAGAGTAGGTTGCACTTATAAATCTATCTATTTGCAGATGTATTTATTGATTATACGGCTAATATTTTTGATAGAGTTTAAAATCATAAATTAAAACTATAATCTGTTTAGAATAACAAATTATTTAGTGCATTTCCTCACAAGAACCTCACATTCTTAGCCTAATATCTGTATCTACTACTTGCTGTTGTTAAAATATTAAATATCTACTTAATAATCTTATTAACGATCAAAAAGCCGTGACGATCGTCTTGATCGTCGAATATTAATTTAATAGCGTCACCACTAAATCTTACAAGTTTAATATCCTTCACAACAGTTATCATGAGTAATATAATTAGCAATCCTAGCAAACAACTTGACAAAATTCAGAAGTAGCGAATTTACATACCGATGCGAATACTCGACCCAACATCAGAACAGCCAAAGTTGAAACCCTGGCTAAACTCTATCTAGACAGCGAACCTGCCCAAATTGATGATGCAACGCTGGTAGAACTGTGCGATTGGCTGTGGTGTGAGTTCCAAACTACCCCAATCAACCTTGAATTCTCATGGTACGAGCGTTACCAGAATGCCGCAGAAATGTTTGCCGATATCAAGCAAAGTCATCTGTGGGTGTCTGCTGAAAATTATGATAC
>JANNDQ010000500.1:0-2135 GCA_031387965.1 Chamaesiphon sp. OTE_75_metabat_567 | reverse complement strand
TCGCACAGTAATTGTCGGGGTACATCAGTCTGGACAAGAGCTAGAGCGAATTTTCTTGCACCACTATGACTACGGATTGAGCAATATTAATCCGCCCTTTTTATCCACCGATGAATTAATGTCAGATCTGGCGATCGTCCTGCGGGGCGAACCTGCTGAGCTGTTAAATTCTGTGCTGTGGAATGCTGGGTTCTATCTCTGGCATTGTGGCGGAGCTAGTGATATGGCAGCAGGGATGAAGTTGGCGGGAGAATTATTGACTAGTGGGGCGGTGAGTGGGCAATTAGATCGGATTAGAAAATGTATCTAAAATGTCGCAAAAAAACAAAAATAAATACCAGCAACAATCTCCTCAGTTAATGCTTAGTTGCTCTTCACCTGTATCCCAACAGATGACTGTTTTTGTGGCTGAGGATTGAGACTACGGAAATATAATCCGCCAACCGAGATCAGAAATCCAATATAAGCTAAAGCTGGAACTAAATATAGCTTATCGGTGTAACCAAATAATGCACTCAAGAGTAGCCCGGGAAATTTGTCTTCTGGCAATACCTTGCTAGTATTCCAAACTAGCGCACCTAGATTGCAAGAATGCACCTTGGTAAACTTCTCATAAAAAGCGCACATGCCAGCTGACTGACGATCGCTTTGAGCTAGAGTAGCGATCGCCGTATCAAAATGTCCCAGCGAGGATACCACCAAACCCGATACAATTAGCAACAGCAGTACGCCCATCACCTGGAAAAAGCGGCGGATATTTATTCTAATCCCCCACTTAAATAGCAACGCGCCAATTCCAGTGGCAACAGCCAATCCCGCCGCTGAGCCGAGGGAAGGAATCAACCCCTGTTGAAACTTGGCGACAATAAATAAAACTGTTTCAAATCCTTCCCGCAAGATCGCCACAAATACGAGAGCAAATACGCCCCAACCAGCGCTTGTCGCCATCGCTTGGTGAATAGCCCCTTCGACTTGAGCTTTCATAAATCTGGCTTGCTTCGTCATCCAGATCAGCATCCAGCTGAGCATCATAATCGCCACCAGTCCAAAGAGCGCTTCGAGAAATAGTTCTAGTGTCGCCGCATAGGGATTTTGAGACTGGGATAGTGCTTGAGCCACTTGGGATAGTAATACACCGACCATCCCACTAGCCGCAATTCCAGCAGCAACGGCTGCATACACCCAAATGTTCAAGTGTGACTGCTTGGCTTTCTTGAGGCAAGCTAGGACAATTCCGACCACGAGGGCGGCTTCTACTCCCTCTCGGAGGGTGATGACAAAGGTCGGTACGGCTGAACTAAAATCCACAATCTTATAATTTAGGGTGTATGGGGTCAGAATAATTACTTACTGGCGACAGTAGTAATCACTTTTTGGGTAGTTTGTTCGATCGTTGTCACTAATTTACCGACTTGTGCGGGAGTATTTACCGGAGTTGCTGGGGGCATCGTTGTCGGCCATGCAGCGGTAAGTAGCTTGAGATTATCGGTAATTGTTTTGTGTGCGGCGGGATGATCCTTGACCATACTGGGGGTAATCCCTTGGTAGAGCATATTTACATAGGCGATAAATCCTCTAGAGTCTTGATATTCGATCGCCTCTTTGATTTTGCCATCAGTAATCGCTGCACCATATTCCGAATTGGCAGTATCTAGCAAGCCGTTGATCACTTGCAATACAAACTTGGGATCTTTGCGCTGAGTTTCTGGTAGTGCTGTGATTGCACCATCGATCGCTATCATCGATTCTTTGAAGTTAGTCGTAAGCTTCGCATTATCTTTCGCACCAGCTTTTACTAAGTCTTCAAGAGAGATTAATCCTGTTTTAAATTCTTTAACTTTACGTTCATTCAGCTGATCTACTACATCGGTATAAATTTCTTCAACTGGATGTCCAATATGAGGTTCAGCATCTTTAGGCTTTTTCAGATCGAGCAGTTCTTTAGCTACCAATAAGTGACCTTTCATCAGTCCCAATTTGACCATATAGTCAGCATCTTTCTCAACCCCAGTTAAGACAATATCTTCAATTGTGACTAAATCTTTAATCTGATCGTATTGCTTCTGATCGATGACTTTTTTACTAATGAGTTCTTCCGGTGTTTTGTAGGGACGTTCGGCTTGAATTTTATTAGA
>JANNDQ010000483.1:0-1564 GCA_031387965.1 Chamaesiphon sp. OTE_75_metabat_567 | reverse complement strand
CAACCTTTACTAGTTGGGGCTTGGGGTATCGCAATTGGTGGCTTCTATTACAGTTTAGTCAGCAGCTACGAAGCACTATTTTTACCACCTACACCACTCACACCAACAACATCTAATTTTCTAATTTGGTGTTGATCGAATCCCACCCACAATTCACCCACACAAATTTGTAGGGGCGGGTTTATGGAATAACTTACTAATAATTCTAAAAATCTCAATCAAACCCGTCCTCACCCACCAATAACCGATCGAACATCATCATCCCAAATTATCACAATCGATCGATCCTAGTGACGATGGGCGGGTTCGTTTGAGATCGATCGAATTTAGCGATAATTATTTGCATAAACCCGCCCCTACAGATCCTATATTTGATGATCGATCGATTAAAATGGTGGATAAATTTAGATTCAAGTACTTGGATGATTACTGCGGTGAATTTATAACTCTGCAATGCTGAGATATTAAGCCAATCCAAAATGTTGTTTGGCAGCACTCACAAGTAGTTGAGTCAATACTGCAAAACTGACACTCCCACCTTTTTCTTTTACAGTTGCCATCGTCTTTTTCCAAACAGATTCATTTCGGGCATCATCTAAGAAGTTACAACCTTCCCAAGAAAGTTTTGAAATTATTACATTTGAAATACCTCCGGCTGCATTCATGCCAACTGTTCCATCGACTAAGTTTGCTTCACACAACCATTGTAAGTGCCTATTTATTTGTGAAATATTGTAGCCAGCTATATTTATATCATGACCTGTAAAACAAACATCATCTCTTGATTCAATCGACAACATTAACTGTCTAATGAGTTCTAGATCTCGCTTCATATGAATATAATTTCAATAGTAAAAACACACTTGAATTAGTGTAGCATTAATTTTATTTTTCTTAAATATTCTATTTGTTCTATATCTAAAGCATAGAGCAAGGAAAACTTAACCATTAAAAACCGAGCCTAGAACTAGACTCGGTTTTAAAATTCAACCATCAGCTAATTTAAACTACAGCTTCATCTCTGACTAATTTCTCCCAACCAAGATCCTTGAGATTTTCATTCCGACGCAATGGACGAGTTACCAATTCCAAAATGTCACGAGAATTAGTGAAACCGTGCATTTGGGCGAAGGTAAACTCTACCGACCATTTCGTGGTAATTCCCCGTGCTTCCAGCGGATTCGCATGAGCCATTCCGGTGATGACTAAATCGGGTTTCTGGGCGTAAATCCGTTGCAACTGATTATAGTTGTCGGGTTTCTCCATGATTGTTGGTAATGGCGAATTCATCTCCCGACAGGTTTTCTCCAATAGGGCGAGTTCGGCTGCTTGGTAGCGTTTATCCATGTAGGGAATGCCGATTTCTTGGACTGTCATCCCACAGCGAATCAGGAACCGAGCCATCGAAACTTCCAGAAGATTGTCGCCCATGAAGAAGACGGATTTACCGCGAATCAGTTTGACGTATTCTTCCACGCCTTCCCAGATTTGGGCTTCGCGCTCGTCCAATCCTTGAGGTTCGATATTAAATACCGAACAGATTTTCTCAATCCAGGCGCGGGTG
>JANNDQ010000481.1:0-1841 GCA_031387965.1 Chamaesiphon sp. OTE_75_metabat_567 | reverse complement strand
TTGGAAGTAGATCGAATCTATCATTTAGCTTGTCCAGCCTCCCCTGTTCACTATCAGTATAATCCGATCAAAACCACCAAGGTAAGTTTCCTCGGCACCTCAAATATGCTGGGGCTTGCCAAACGAATCAAAGCGAGATTTTTACTAGCTTCGACTTCGGAAGTGTACGGAGATCCTGATGTCCACCCTCAACCAGAAGAGTATCACGGGAATGTCAATCCGATCGGAATTAGATCTTGCTATGACGAAGGTAAACGGATTTCTGAGACGCTAAGTTTTGACTATCACCGTGAACATAACGTTGAAATTCGAGTCGCGAGAATTTTTAATACTTATGGTCCCCGGATGCTCGAAAATGATGGTCGGGTAGTTAGTAATTTTATCGCCCAATCACTACATGGAAATCCATTAACTGTCTATGGCGACGGTAGTCAAACCCGGAGTTTTTGCTACGTTACCGATCAAGTTGATGGCTTGATGCGCTTAATGAATGGTGATCATATTGGTCCAATTAATATTGGTAACCCAGAAGAGTATACCATTTTGCAACTTGCCGAAAAGATTCGTGACAGAATCAATCCTGGGCAAGAAATTATCTTCAAACCGCTACCGCAGGATGACCCCAAACAGCGGAAGCCAGATATTACTAAAGCAACAACCTTGCTAAATTGGCAGCCGACTGTCTCATTAGAAGCCGGATTGACAGAAACAATTGCTGAATTTGCCCAGCGACTAAACGTGAATCTCCCCACTTTAGTTAAATAGCCTTGATTAATTATTTAGATATTTTCGGAGTACATTAAAATGCGTGTTTGCACGATCGGAACTGGTTATGTAGGATTGGTGACAGGAGCTTGTCTGGCACATATTGGGCATGACGTAATCTGCGTAGATAACAATCCCGCGAAAGTGGAATTGATGAAGTCTGGGCATTCGCCAATTTACGAGCCAGGATTATCAGAGATCATGCAAACCGCAATGGCGACTAACCGCTTGCAGTTTACAACCGATCTGGCTCTTGGCGTGGAGCATGGCGAAGTCCTATTTATTGCGGTGGGTACGCCACCTTTGCCGAATGGTTCGAGCGATACCCAATATGTTGAGGCTGTAGCCAAAGGAATTGGTAAACACCTCAATGGTGAGTATAAGGTAATTGTGAACAAGTCTACTGTGCCGATCGGTTCTGGTGACTGGGTGAAGATGCTGGTAATGGATGGGGTAATTGAGCGGAACAGACAGCTGAGTTTAGTTGGTGGTGTTGATAGAGGCACCAAGAATCGGCTCATGCCCAAATTTGAAGTAGTGAGTAATCCTGAAATCTTGCGTGAATTATCGGCGATTTATGATACGCTCAATCCCGATCGGATTGTACTGGGTAGCAATAGTCAGCAGGCGATCGATCTGATGCTCAAGCTGTATGCGCCAATTATCGATCGAGAATGTGGTGAAAATGTCAAACTGCCGCCCGTCACGGTATTGACAACAGATCTAGGTTCGGCGGAAATGATTAAGTACGCCGCAAATGCTTTCCTAGCCACCAAAATTAGTTTTATCAATGAGATTGCCAATATCTGCGAACGAGTGGGTGCTGATGTCACTCAGGTGTCTAAGGGGATTGGTTTAGATTCACGGATTGGGAATAAATTCTTGAATGCGGGGATTGGCTGGGGTGGTTCATGTTTTCCTAAGGATTTAGCGGCACTAATTCATACAGGCGCTGATTATGGATATGATGCCCAACTTCTCAAAGCAGCAGTAAGCGTCAATCAACATCAGCGGACTTTGGTAATTCAAAAGCTCCAAAGTTCACTGAAGATCCTCAAAGGTAAAACGATTGGTTT
>JANNDQ010000457.1:0-7993 GCA_031387965.1 Chamaesiphon sp. OTE_75_metabat_567 | reverse complement strand
CATATCTGGAGTTAGCAATGCTAGTGGTTTTGCCCTATGTATCTAAAATCCCCACTTTTTTGCTGTTTAGCACCATGTTGCTGAAATTTCTTTACGTTGGGAGTTGGGAGTAATAAAGAGATCCGTTGATTATTTCAGGGTTTTGACTTGGAATGCAAGTGATAAAAGTCATTTAATTACCTGGAACTGTCCACCAGGCGAGCGCATAGGATTGAGCTGGTAAATTTACGGCTTGACGAAACTGCACCCGAATTTTGTATTTACCTGGATCGCGAATCTGACGAAAAATATGTTGGACGCTATCGATCGAACTAGTTGACGACCATAAGCTACGATTAATATTATTTTCTTCAGCCCGCAGCAAGTGGAGATCGAGCCGATTAAGACCTTGATCAACGAATTCTTCCCCCACATCGTACTCTTTATTTTGATTAGTATCTTGCAATTCCACTAATCGATCCCAGGTTAAGGTCAGCGATACCCAACTATTTGCCGCTAGGGGTCGATCAATCAGATAGTCGCGATAGCCGCCAGCAGCTACCTTCTGATAGTCCCAGCCGATCGCTGGCACCGATTCGGTGAGATGATACTGTCCGGCACTAAACTGTTGGTAGGCACGGAAGGCGTGTAATTGCCCCGCGCCTAACTGATAATCTAGCGGAATCCGCTGATCCCGACTAGCTTCTGATTCAGTCCAATCTCGATTATTTTTTGCTAGCAGCGTCCGAGTCATCCCCAGTCGCAGTCCATCCCCAGCATCTTGAATTTTATCAGCAGAATTTAACAACACCGCTTTCATCACTTCATGCCGCCGCGCATCAAGACTCCACCGCCCTCGCAGATCATCTCCTAGCTGGGGACGGAGCCGCAACTGCCTATCGCCAAACTCTTGTAATAGAGCGACTGTCCCAGTCACATGGGGAGCCGCAAAACTAGTGCCATTCGCTGGAATTGGTTTACCAGCTAGAGTATAGAGCCGAAGATTGCCACCTGGTGCGACCAGACTGATCGATCGACGATTACCCACATTCACCTCTAGATCTTCAATCCTTTTAGCAGTTCCCGTCGGTGCTTCACTCAAGTTTGAAAAATCCAACTTGCGATAGATCCCTTGCCTCAGTACGGAATAGGCAACATTCACTCCGTTATAGTTATCTGTCGGAATTGCAATCCCGCCCTTACCTTGATTCCCAGCGACCACATAGGTGACATTATGCACCCGCGCCGACCAGTCCAGACATTTTGTAAACAGCGCATTTCCATCTAACTTCGCATTTGGGCGCGGATCACGCTCCAGTGGCTCCCCAAAGCTCAGATTGATAGCTCGCACGTCGCCGCTATTCTGCTGGGCAATGTGCTGGATGGAGAGGCATTCTTCGGGCTGTCCAGTCCGCATCAGGACACCGACTGCCGTCGCATATAGTCGAGCATCCGGCGCGACTCCCGGAAATCTCTTGTCTCGACTAATCATCACTGAGGCGACCATCGTCGCGTGCTGTTCGACATTTTTATTGGATTTGGGCGCACCATTTTGATAAAAAATCTGTTCCAGCTTGAATTTAGGGTCTTTCGCTGCTTTATCCCAGCCAAACTGAGCTGGACGACCGATTTCGACTTGCCCGATGGCAATTTTTTTGCCAGTTAGCTGGTATGGAGACTGGTGCAATTTCAGGGCATCAATCCCCCCAGTGCCGATCGAGCTAGCCGTTGGTAGTGCCATACTGGGGCTGACAATCGTCACTACCACCACCCCAATTACAATTCGCTGCCAATATTTAGCCAATAAATTTAGATCTCCCCAGCTCTTTCTACATTTTGTTACAGTATCGCCAGTCTCATCCAAAATTATCGCAAACTGTGAATAGATAAAATCGCTGTGCTTGGAGGAATATTTCATGTCCGATACTCAAGTTTTTGTAGCTTTGGCGATCGCGCTGATTCCTGGTCTGTTGGCACTCCGACTGTCAACTGAATTATACAAATAAATGGTGAGCTAGGAGACCTAGCTCACTTTTGAAACTCTAAAAAGTAGGGATTGTTACGACTATCCCTACTTTTTGGGAGAAATTTTAACTGTACCAATGATTCATCCTCTCTCACCGTCCCATTCGCCGATTTGACAGGATTGATGTGACAGGTTGTATAATGGGGAAAATTTCGACAAGGGCATCTAGAATTCTCATGAGCGCACTACCTTCTTTCGATCCGCTTGAACATGCTCCCCACAGACAAAAATCTCGCCGATTGCAACAGCCAAGTAGCTTGCCCCGAAATACCCAAAAAAATCCACCGCTCCAGCGTAAACGAGTTAAATTAAATCCAGTTTACGCTCATCGCCGTCAAGGATTGGAAGTAGTTGCTAAATTAGTCACTTACTCAACCCTATCAATCTTTGGGATTACTACATTAGTAAACCTAGTTCGCTACAATTATTCAGTCCACAGTAAATTGCCGTATCTTGAGACTCAGTTACAAGATACTAAAGTCCGCAATGAAAAAATCAATAGTAATTTCAGTCGTTCGTTCGATCCAGAATCACAAACGGCGGTAATGCAGGAAAATACTCACAAAATTGCCCCAGATCGACTGCAAGTAGTTTTGATCAACCCTAATTCTCAACCCGCCCGCAAGCTGCCCGTACAAAAATAGATTTAGTCAGATAGCGTTCTTGTTCATTACAAATCTACATAGACTGCGAGAATTATTGCCAATTACCCATGCCTGTGTTAACTTTGGTTCAGGTAGTAATTTACTCGTTGTTACGGAACAGCTAACCAATTAGTATATTAGGAGGTGGTGCCCATGATCGAGAGTAGTACACGTTTGGGTCTCGAAACTGGAGTTAGCCGGCTGAGTGCTGGGACTGTCCTCTAGTCATCTGTAGGTTTGTCTACATAGCTAGTCTAGATTCACTCCTGTTTGTGGGTAGAGTTTCTCCCAGCAGCCAGGTTCCAGTGAACAGACCCCCTAGACCGCTCCTATTATTAGTATTGAGATCTTAGAATCTTAGCTAGTGGTAGGAGCGGATAGTTTTTGGAGGTTAATTTGCTGTTAGTAAATTAACCAATAAACATTCATCGAAAGTGAAGACAAGGCCTTTTCAGTATTTTATTTCCCTAAAGCCTAAAGTCTAAAGATTGACAATTGGCAGCTAACAATAGACGATCTCTGTTGAGCACCAATTCATCACTACCAGTAATGGATCTTAAAACCTTAATTCGAGACATTCCTGACTTTCCTAAGCCTGGGATCTTATTTCGAGATATTACCACCTTGTTAAGCAATCCAGCGGGGCTGAGATACTCGATCGATACCTTAGCCGCTAAAGTTGGCGCTTGGCAGCCGGAATACATTGTCGGCATGGAGTCGCGGGGGTTTATTTTTGGGGCGGCACTGGCTTATCAAATGGGAATTGGGTTTATTCCAGTCCGAAAACCTGGCAAATTACCCGCAGCGGTGCATCGGATTGAGTATGCACTGGAATACGGCACCGACACATTAGAAATTCACCAGGATGCCGTGGCTTCAGGTAGTCGAGTGCTAATTGTCGATGATTTGATTGCGACGGGTGGAACGGCGGCGGCAACTGCAAAATTATTGCAAGATATTGGCTGTGATTTGGTTGGATGTGGTTTTGTGATCGAATTAGACGATCTCAATGGTCGATCTCGGTTGCCGGATGTGCCGATCATTTCGTTGGTTCATTATTAGGGTTGGGAGTAGAGGGGATTCATAAATTGCCCCTCTACGAGAATTGGAAAATAGCAAGCTTTACTATCTATCGTTAACATCAAGTGATTCTGAGTGAACTATCGCAGTCCTAAATCATTTTTAAAATGCGAACTTGGTGTTATTTTAACCGCAGAGGCGCAGAGAGCGCAGAGAGAAGAACAAGAATTCTTTTGAATCATATCGGATTGCTATAAATCTTTAAAACCCACCTAAATCAAGCGCTGATTGAGTTTGTAAAAATGATAGCAGTCGCTGTTTAATTCGATCGACACCGCCAGCTAGATTGGATTCAATATTTACTGGAATCACTGGATCGTGCAGAGATAATCGTAATAAGAACCAACCATCTTCGCTGTCAGAGGTACAAGCAACTCGCACCCCTTCATAGTTATTGGGGACGATATTCCAATCGGTTTGGCTAGCTGCAAATATTTGCATTTGCTCGATTACTTGGTTGCCATAAGCTTGAAAATCATCGGTATTAATTTTGATCCGCAGCTCTTGACTTTCGGCTGGTTCTTGGAGATTGGCAATCAAATCTGTTAATGTTCTGCCTGCAAGTTTAGATTTAGCTAATTCAATCAATAGCTTACTAACTGAGTAGGCACCATCATCAAGAAAGTAGTTTTCTTTCAGAGCACCGTGTCCAGAAGTCTCGATCGCCAGCCAGGATTCTTGTCCAGCTCGATTCAGCCGGATCGACTCATTGATCACGTTTTTATAACCACGTTTAAAGCGGTGATGAATGCCACCCAAATCCTGTTCAATAAATTGAGTTAGTCCATCCGAAGTAATTGAATCAGTGACAATAGTTGAGTGCGGATGCTGTTGTAAAACGATCGCACTAATTAAGCCGATTAAGCGATTGCGATTTAGTTCTTTGCCAGTACTATCCACTGCCGCAGATCGATCGACATCCGTGTCGAAAATAATTCCAAAATCTGCTTTGTGTGTGAGTACAGCTTGGCAGATTGCCGCCATTGCCGTCGGATCTTCAGGATTGGGAACATGATTGGGAAAAGTACCATCTGGATCGAGAAACTGACTACCAGTCGTATCGGCACCTAGTGGCTGTAATACGCGATCGACATAAAATCCACCCGCACCATTACCAGCATCAACAATTATTTTCAAACCACGTAAAGGTTGCTCAAAACTATCGGCGCGATTAACAGCTGAGCGAATTTGATTAACAAATTGGTTCGCATATACCGACATGAAATCGCGTTGAGTGATGCTACCTTTGAGTGGAGGAATTGCAAACTGATTCGCGGCTGCTAATGCCAGAATATCTGAAATGTCTTGCTTTTCCAAGCCACCATAAGCTGTAAAAAATTTAAACCCATTCCGATTGAATGGCAGATGACTAGCGGTGAGCATAATTGCCCCATCGCATTCAAATCCGGTGGTAATCGTACTCACAAACATAGCTGGAGTAGAAGCCATCTCAAAGTCATCGACATGACTCCCCACCGAAACAATCCCCGCCATGACTGCTTGCATCAGCGTTGGGCCAGATAATCTGCTATCACGCCCTACCCCGACTGTCAATTGATTGTGAGGTTTACTTACCTTCTGCGCTAGCCAGCTCACAAATGCTTGTCCGAGGACTCTGGCAATTTCAGGGGTGAGATTAACATGTTCATTTTCGACCCCCTCCAGGGCGATCCCCCGAATGTCTGAGCCATTTTGGAGCTTGTTCCAGTTGAAGTTTT
The DNA here is from genome assembly GCA_031387965.1 of Chamaesiphon sp. OTE_75_metabat_567. Lineage (GTDB taxonomy): Bacteria > Cyanobacteriota > Cyanobacteriia > Cyanobacteriales > Chamaesiphonaceae > Chamaesiphon. Next base: position 2,546 of record JANNDQ010000457.1, on the reverse strand, counting down.
GTGCGATCGGCATGTGAGGTTAAATTAGAGATGAGGAGTTGATAATCATAACGTTTGTTAAACTTGGAAATAGGTTCTTAATCTAGATGTAATACTTTGTTTTCCTATGACTATAGCCAAAGTACTCTAAAATGAGTGTCATAATCCGCACATTTTATAAAATCTTTTAGTGCTTTTGCCAACTACTCGGAAGAATTTATGGCTAGAACGGTTGATGGCAATAATTGCCTTGATCGGATTTATCGTTGTTATTTTCGACATTACTTATATCCCATCTCGTGATTTCTACTTCCGCAACCTACCGCTAGTTGTGCAGACATATGACAAGTTTAAAGGGATCGAACCCCATCGTGAAACTGAACGCTATCTAAATGCGATCGAACAACTCAAGCTGACAGTGGCGCAGACTGGATTAGATTCTGCTCAAACTCGGAGCTGGCTTCAGTCGATCAATAGTTTGAGCGTGAGCATGATTCAAAATAATCCCTTTCAAGTCGCTGAAAAAACTGGGAATTTAGAGAAAATCAAGAATCAGGTTCGCGATCGAGTTCAGAATCAATCTGCAAAAGGTTCGTTTCAAACTTTCTGGAGTCAAGAGTATTTGACTAAGGCTGGTTGGCAATCAGAGATCGCCTTCTACAATCAAAAAATTAAGCCCTTAATAGTTACCAATTACTATCGAAAATTAGATGAATCAGGTAACTACATCGATCTGTTCTGGCAAATCGATATTATTTTTATCGGTATTTTTACCCTTGAACTAATTGTCAGAATTTATTTTATTCGTCGCTACAATCGTAAACTTAGCTGGCAACAAGCGATCGCTCGTCGCTGGTATGATCTATTTTTAATCCTACCATTTTTCCAGTTTTTACGCTTAATTCCCGTTTTGATTCGCTGGCAGCAAGCTGAATTAGTGAATATCGATCTATTCCAATCAGAACTAAATCGCTTATTTGTTGGACAAATTGTGAATGAACTGACTGATGCTGTAATCATTCAGATTTTGCAGCAAACTCAAGGTGCGGTTAAACAGGGGCAGGTAACTCAAGTTATCAGAAACTATCTCAAAACGCCCCATGTAGATCTCAATAATATTAATGAGGTGGAAGTTTTATTAGAACTAATGTTAGAAATTGTTGTGTATCGGATCGTTCCCAAAATTCAACCAGACGTAGAAGCAATCTTTCAACACTTATTTCAAGCAGCTCTACTAGAATCCCCTGCTTATCGTAATCTAAAAATGCTCCCAGGTATTGGTGAATTGCCGACTCAAGCGATTGATCGAGTCGTGCAGGAAGTCTCAGCTTCTCTATATACAGCCCTCACTAAAATCTTAGCAGATCCCAATAGTACCAGACTCAGCCGTCGTCTCGTCGAAAATCTCACACAATCGATCGGTGATGAAATTGAGCGTGGACAAACAGTAACCAAAGTCGAATCTCTAGTCTACGATCTACTTGAAGAAGTTAAGGTTACTTATATCAGTAAATAACCTTTTGATCAAAATGTAAAGTATTTAATTCATTGATTCTAAATAGTCCCGAACGCGATTGCGGCGTTTTGGTTGGCGGAGTTTTTGGAGGGCTTTGGATTCGATTTGGCGCACACGTTCGCGAGACAATTCTAAGACTCGCCCAATATCAGCCAGCGAGTGGGCTTGATCGTAGCCTAATCCAAACCGGAGGCAGATAACTTCACGCTCTCGATCTGTTAAATCTGCTAGTAATTGTACCAGTTCGCCCTTGAGAGATTCTTGCATCATCATCTGCTCTGGAGTCACCTCATCTGCTTCGAGCAAATCGCCCAATTGGGTATCGCGATCTTTACCCACCTTGACATCTAATGATACCGATCGAGGAACACGCATCAGCACTTCTTGCAATTGCACCAGCGTCATATCTAACGCTTTAGCAACATCTTCCAGTCGCGGCGATCTGCCTGTCGAAACACTCAATTCGCGCTGAACTTTTTTAATCTTATTGAGCTTTTCGGTAATGTGAACGGGGAGGCGAATATTTCGACTTTGAGTCGCAATTGCCCGCGTGATCCCTTGGCGAATCCACCAGTAAGCATAGGTACTAAACCGATAACCCTTAGTCGGATCGAATTTATCTACTGCCCGCTCTAAACCCATCGTGCCTTCTTGAATCAGATCCAAGAGTTCCAGCCCGCGATTTTGGTATTTCTTCGCGACGGAGACAACTAACCTAAGATTTGCCTCAATCATATGTTCCTTAGCGCGAGTACCTGCCAGCTGAGCGGCATCAATTTCCGGCACTGTCATCTCGGCTAGTTCAGCCCATCTTTGCTTGCCAGCAGCCAATCTAGGCTTGAGTTCAGGGAGCGAAATACCTGCGGTATTCGCCCAACGTTCAAGCGAAGGGCGGTGCCCCAACTGGGCTGTGAGTCGATCGTGAATATCGATCGATTATACATATTGTAAGATTGCTAAATCCTGACTTGTGCCTTCTTTAACCGCTGCTGCTGCATTATTTCGTAATTCCAGCAACTGCACATAACGCTGGACAACTTTTGCTTCCGAG
>JANNDQ010000444.1:0-12643 GCA_031387965.1 Chamaesiphon sp. OTE_75_metabat_567 | reverse complement strand
GGCGATTAGCGGCTGGCTTGCTAATCTTTCAGGGAGTTGCCTGGGGTAGCCCCGTTCTTGCCAAGCCCGACCCCAACACACTTACATATGGAGAGCTATTCAAGGAAATAGATCGTGGGACAGTTTCCAAAGTAGAAATAGATCCAGCGGCTAAGGTTGCCAAGGTTACGTTGTCTGGTGGGACTCCAGACAACAAGCCCAGAACTAAAGATGTCTCGTTACTAGAAGACAATACTGAATTGCGGAGCAAGCTCACCAATAAGGGTATTGACTATAGCTATGAGCGATCTGCCAATAAGGATGCGATTTTTGGACTGCTCGGCAATGTCTTACTATTAGTGTTCGTAATTACAGTCCTCTCAGCCATTATCCGCCGATCGGGCAGTGCTGGTGGACAAGCGTTAAGTTTTGGCAAATCCCGCGCGCGGTTTCAGATGCAGGCGAAAACTGGGGTGATGTTTGATGATGTGGCGGGGATTGAAGAAGCCAAGGAAGAACTCCAAGAAATCGTCACCTTCTTACAGGAACCCGAACGGTTCACATCTGTCGGTGCCAAAATTCCCAAGGGCGTACTGCTAGTCGGATCGCCAGGAACTGGTAAAACGCTGATGGCTAAAGCGATCGCGGGTGAAGCAGGGGTACCATTTTTTAGTATTTCTGGTTCAGAATTCGTGGAAATGTTCGTCGGTGTGGGGGCTTCCCGCGTTCGGGATTTATTTAAAAAAGCGAAAGAGAATGCACCCTGCTTAGTATTCATCGATGAAATCGATGCAGTGGGTCGTCAGCGGGGCGTAGGCATCGGTGGTGGTAACGATGAGCGCGAACAGACTCTCAACCAGTTACTGACCGAGATGGACGGATTTGAGGGGAATAATGGCGTAATTATTATCGCCGCTACCAATCGCCCCGATGTGCTAGATGCCGCACTGCTGCGCCCAGGGCGATTCGATCGTCAGGTACAGGTCGATCCGCCTGACTACAAGGGTCGGCTAGCGATTCTGGCAGTTCATGCCCGTGATAAGAAGGTCGATCCATCTGTCTCCCTGGAAGTCATCGCCCGCCGAACTACGGGATTCACTGGTGCTGATTTAGCCAACTTGTTGAACGAAGCGGCAATCTTCACTGCTCGTCGCCACAAAGACGCAATGACAATGACCGAAATTAACGACGCGATCGATCGCGTTGTCGCAGGGATGGAAGGTCGTTCGATTCCTGAAGGCAAAGGGCGACGATTAGTTGCCTATCACGAGATCGGTCATGCTCTCGTCGGCGCAATCCTGGGCTTCAATCCGCTCCAGAAAGTCACTATCCTCCCCCGTGGTCAATCCAAGGGTTCCGCTTGGTATCTGCCCAATGAGGAGCAAGGTTTGACCTCCCGCGCTGAATTTTTAGCCGATATCGCCACCACGATGGGCGGACGCGCTGCCGAAGAAGTAATCTTTGGCGATGCCGAAGTGACGACTGGTGCTAGTTCCGACATTGAGTCGGTGACTCGGACGGCCCGCAATATGGTAACTCGGTTTGGGATGTCTAGCCTCGGTCAAATCTCGATCGAATCCAATGGTGATTATTCCGAGGAAGTTGCTGCAAAAATCGATAGCGAGATTCGCGCACTGATTGAATATGGACACCGTAAAGCGGTGGAAATCATCAGCAATAATCGGGAGTTAGTGAATTTACTTACCGATTTATTACTCGATCAAGAGACCATCGACGGTGATGAGTTTCGCCAAATTGTCGATCGTGAAACTGGTCGCAAGGAAGCAGTCCAAACTATTCCTGTTCTAGCTGGCTAAAAAGTGTCTGGCTGTGATGGGTATTGGAGAGAAAAGAGGGGTAGAGATCTCAGCAGATCTCTACCCCTTTCTTTGACAATTCAAAGAAAGCAGAAATTATGTCGAAGGCGTTGCTGCTGCCAAAGGATCATTGATGGTTGAGTATCAACGTTGGGAATTTTCATTTATAATATATGAACTATTTTATTCTGTTGAGCTAGGTGTTTTCACTTGCTTTTTTCTACTTCTATTTTACCATTTTTAATTATCAAACAATACTTAAATGCCAGTATTCTGTTGTTACACGTAACAAGAAATACTAGAGAAATATGGTAAAATTAGATCTGCATCATTTAACTCAATCAAGCAATGGCTCAATACAAGCACGATCGCTTTTTTAAGTTTTACGTTCAAGCTCTATATAAAACCAAGGGCGAAACGCGCAAAAACATCAAAGTGATGAACGATGAAGAGTTGGAAATCGATTGTATGTTTTTAGCTCAGTCTGATAAATTGGGCTGGCAACAGGAGGATTTAGGACTATTCGACCGCTTGATGAAAAAGCATCCGATGATAATAGTTGAGCATTATAGCGGCTATCTTAATCAGAAAAATCTCAACGTTTCCATCACTAGGAAAAATCTCTACTGGGAGCCAAAGGAAACGGAATTAATCGAAGCTGCTCGGATTGAGTTGCAACTGAAAAAATCTGAGCAGTTATCGGAAGAGGCAAGAGCACAAATTGAAGTTCAGAATCCATTTACTTGGGTGTTAGCGGTAAATTGTGGTGATAAGTTATTGAGCCTGTGTGAGGCTAAACCTTTAACTGAATATGGAGCAGGGGTGTATGAGCTGTCGAAATTCTTGCGGATGGGGATTGTGGTGATTGATCGATTACCAGAAAATCCCGATACTTTATGGTTGAAGATGTTGGGGGATAAGGATTCGGCGCGGCGGGCGTTTAGGGGAATAGAGCAGTTATCGCCAAGTAGACGGGAGAAAAATGATATAATTAGAACAAGTCTGAAGTATTGTGTCTACTTGCGGGAATTTCCAACAGAGAGTTTAACTGAAGAGGAGCAAGATTTTATGAGAACTATGGAACAGGTCGATGCTTGGCTTGATGCTGAGATTTCTGAAGCCGCACAGAAAGCCGCACAGAAAGCCGCGCAGAAAGCCAAACAGGAAAGTCAACAAGAGATTGCTAGTAATTTACTTAGAAATAATATTTCTTTAGAAGTAATTTCTGAAGCAACAGGACTATCGATCGAGCAATTACAAATCCTTCGTTCGCGTAGCGTCGGCTCTGCCGAATCTCAACCAGGAAATAACTAATCGATTACCTCCGGTAGGCTATGCCAACGAATCTTAAACTCGAATGAGTAATATAATCAACTCGATCAATCTAAACATCACTATCAGACATAATCGTGCCAGATCGATCTAAATATCACGATCTAACTTATCCGTACGCGATCGACCCAACCATAGCACGATCAATATCACTTCAATCAATGGGATCGATCTCAACATCACGATCGAATATCATCATCCCTGATCGAGCCATATTAGCACCGGAATTGAGCCTCAATCAGAAGTTATCGCTTCGTAAAAGGTTGTTCGTGGGCATCTGCCCACGATTATTACTTGTTGCAAATTCCAAGACTTATCTAGACTTTGAGCTAAAATCTGCATCGCTTGCGCTTTCTCGTTTGTAGTTAGAGCAAACAGTTCTGATTCTAAGTTTTGAATCATTATAAAACGTATAGATACCGATTTCTTCTATCATACAACCTAATTCGAGCTGAGATGATCGTCAGCATGAATGTCGAAAACTTCTAAATTATCGATCGACCAGCCGAATATAATAGAGGTAGACCAACTCCCATCTCAATCTTAGGGCGGAAAGTTATCGCCCTCCTTGTTCCCCATTGCTATGAATCCTGACGTTAAATTTCAAGACACCTTTGATGTCGTTGTTGTCGGTGCTGGACATGCAGGCTGTGAAGCCGCACTAGCTACCGCCCGACTAGGCTGTCGTACCCTCTTGCTCACCCTTAATCTCGACAAAATCGGCTGGCAACCTTGCAATCCAGCCGTCGGTGGCCCCGCCAAGTCCCAGCTCACCCATGAAATCGACGCACTGGGCGGTGAAATTGGCAAAATGGCCGATCGCACCTATCTCCAGAAGCGGGTCTTGAATGACACCAGAGGTCCCGCTGTGTGGGCATTACGCGCCCAGACTGACAAGCGCGAATATGCAGCGGTGATGAAAAGTATTGTTGAGAATCAGGAGCATCTGACCATTCGAGAAGGGATGGTGACAGATTTAGTGCTGGATGCCAATAATAAGGTGATTGGGGTTGAGACTTATTTTGGCGTGGCGTTTGAGTGTCAGGCGGTAATTCTGACGACGGGGACATTCCTGGGCGGGACGATTTGGGTGGGAAATAAGTCGATGTCGGCGGGACGGGCAGGTGAATTTGCCGCGACGGGATTGACAGAAACTCTGCACCGTCTGGGGTTTGAGACTGGACGACTAAAAACTGGCACGCCAGCGCGGGTGGATAAGCGATCGGTCGATTATAGTAAGATGGAACCACAGCCTGGGGATGAGCGGGTGCGCTGGTTTAGTTTCGATCCTGAGGTGTGGGTAGAAAAGGAACAAATTCCCTGTCATTTGACGCGGACGACTTTAGCAACTCATCAGTTGATTCGGGACAATCTCCATTTGTCACCTGTCTATGGCGGTTGGGTGGATTCCAAAGGACCCCGCTATTGTCCGAGTATTGAGGATAAAATTGTCCGATTTGCGGATAAGGAGAGTCACCAGATTTTTATCGAACCGGAAGGGCGTGATATTCCAGAGTTGTATATTCAGGGCTTCTCGACTGGGCTGCCCGAAAGTCTTCAGGTGGAAATGTTGCGGACGTTGATTGGGATGGAGGAGTGTGTGATGCTGCGTCCAGCTTATGCAGTGGATTATGACTATCTTCCCGCAACTCAATGTTATCCCACGCTGATGACTAAGAAGATTGAGGGGCTATTTTGCGCGGGACAGGTGAATGGTACCACTGGCTATGAGGAAGCGGCGGGACAGGGATTTGTAGCGGGGGTAAATGCGGCGCGATTTGTCAATCATCAGGAGATGATCGTCTTCCCCCGTGAACAAAGTTATTTGGGCACACTAATTGATGATCTTTGTACTAAAGATTTGCGCGAACCGTATCGGATGCTGACCAGTCGATCGGAATATCGGCTATTATTGCGATCGGATAATGCAGATCAGCGATTAACACCACTAGGGCGAGAAATCGGTCTGATTGACGATAGGCGGTGGGCGTTATTTACTAGTAAGCAAGCAAATATTATTACTGAAAAAGAACGGCTTGACAAGACCAGAGTTCGAGAACTAGATCCTACTGGTAAGTCGATTACAGCATTGACAGGCGAAGTAATCAACGGCTCAATTACACTGGCTGAACTATTGCGTCGCCCTGGATTTCATTATCCAAGTTTGATTGAATTCAAATTAGGTAATGATCGGCTCAAACTAGCCGAACAAGAAGGTGCTGAAATCGAGATTAAATATGCAGGATATCTCAATCGCCAACAGCATCAAATCGACCAAGTGAGTAAACAATCGAATCGAAAATTACCGAGCAATATTGATTATCACTCGATCGAAACCCTATCGAAAGAATCGCGGGAAAAATTAACTCAAATTCAGCCAGCAACCATTGGACAAGCCACGCGAATCGGCGGTGTCAATCCTGCCGATATTAATGCGCTGTTAATTTGGCTAGAGGTGCGCAATCGACAAACAACTGCTCCGGCTATGATCAAATAACTTGACAGGCTACTCACCTAACCTTGTAATTGCAGGCTTTTCGTCTTCTTCTATATCTTCCCCTAAAGCCTAAAGCCTAAAACCTAAAGCCTAACTTTCGCAAAAAGTCTACTCACTTCTTAAATAATTTCTGCCGAATCTGGTTTGAGAATTTATCAAACTCTGGTAATTTGAGCTGAGAAACGATCGCCACAAATACCCCAAATCCAATCCCCCCAGACAGAGCTACTTGGAGGATTAGGGTAATCTTATTACTCTCAGGGATAAGTTGCTGCCAACCATAGCTGACGCTCCAAGTGGCGGCTCCAGCGACTGCACTGGCAAGGAAGATCGAGACTAGTGGTAAAAATCCTTGCCACGGTAAACCATTCAAACGTCGATTGAGCAAGAACAACATCACCGCGAAAGAAATCAGATTGATACAGACAGTTGAGAGGGTAATTCCGGCGGCACCAAATGGTTTCAAGAGTAGGTAATCAAACAGTAAGTTGAAGAAAATATTCACCATGCTGATCTTGAATGGTGTACCGCCATCACCCAGCGCATAGAATACCCGCACCAAGACATCCCGCGCGAGAAAGATAAACATCCCCAAACTCGACGCAATCAGAATCGAACCGACGAGGAGCGAATCTTGAGTTTTGAACGCACCATTTTGATAGACTGTCTGGACGATCGGAAAAGATAGCGTCATCATAATCGCACTCAGGGGCATCATCGCAATTCCCGTCAAGATTAGTCCCTGTCGAATCCGATCCTTGAGTTGAGTCCAATTACTTGGATCGGTTAACCGGGAAAATTCAGGCAAAAGGGAGGCTAAAATTACATTAGAAATAATCCCCAAGGGAGCCTGAATCAGCATCCCCGAATACTGCATCGCTGATGATGCACCGATGATGCCCGAAGCAAAGGCATTATCAATAAATAGATTAATTTGCAGTGTACTTGATGAGAAGGTGGCGGGGCCAAGAATTCTCAAGACATCTTGTACCCCCTTCAGTCGCCACTCCAGTCGGGGTTTAATCGTGCCCAATCCGGCTTTCCACTGAGTGACAACTTGGATTAACCATTGGAGAATTGCCCCGATTAGTACGGTACCTGCGAGTACTTTACCGCCCAATAGGGCATTTTCGCGGAGGGCGATATTTGGTCCCAAATACAGCGCGAGGATGCCAACACCAATAATCGTCGTGGAGCTAGATAGGAGCGGGCTGATCGAGGGCAACCAGTAAAAATCAGCCGAACTGAGTGTGCCAAAACCAATGCCGATGAAGCCCGCTAGAACAGCCATTGCGGACATGATTTGTAGCTGCTCGATCGCACTTTGGCGGACTAAGGCACCCCGAACTGCATCACCACTATTGAGTAAATTCGGCGCACTCAGATCGATCGCATTACTCGCAAAGCAGAAAATCAGGATACTTACACCGAGTAAGATCATGCCGACGATCGTCGTGACTGTTTCGACAATTGGGACGGTTTCCGATTTATCTTGTTGCTTGGCGAGGACGCTGACGATCGCACTATGGAATGGCCCATTCATGCCACCCAGGAGGATCAGGAGAAAGCCAGGAATCGCATAGGCATAAGTAAATGCTTCTACCACAATCCCGTTGCCAAAGGCGTAAGCTAGCGCCATCTGACGCACTAGCCCGAAAACTTTGCTGATCAGGGTAGCAGCAGCGACGATTCCAGCAATACTCGCGATCGATTTAGTTGTTTTGTTCGATTCAGTCACGGATTTAGGCTTTAGGGTTTAGGCTTTAGGCTTTAGGCTTTAGGTATTGGGGTTTAACCCAAGCTATATTAGATCGATTCATGCCTCGAAATCTATTGGATTTCGAGGCATGAGTGTTTGGCGGTCGATCGTGGCTTAAACTAATAGTTACATAATTGCTCACTGATCGATCCTTAATGCGACGTTTCCCAACCAACATCCAAAACTTACTAGTAATCGGATTGGGATTTCCACTCATTGGACTCAATGTCTGGGTATTATCTCAGTTTTTCCGATATTTTGAACATTTAATTACCGTGTTGACGATCGCGGCATTAATCGGATTTTTGCTTAATTACCCAGTTAAACTCCTCGAACGGGTGCAGTTTCAGCGAGGATTTGCGATTTTTGGAGTTTTATTAGTCACCCTGACCCTACTGATTATTTTAGGTGTAACCGTAGTTCCCAATGCGATCGATCAAACTACCGAGCTAGTCAGACAGGTGCCTGAATGGATTAGGGCAAGTAATGATAATATCAATGCCTGGGAAGAGTGGGGCAAAACTAAAGGCTTCTCGATCGACTTTAATGTATTGCGGACTCAGATTAATGCCAAGATTGATACTCAGCTACAAATCTTCGGATCTCAAGTGGTGGGATTGGCGGTAGGTACCCTGTCTAGTGCGATCGATACACTCTCAATTATTGTGCTGTCTGTGTATATGTTGATCTATGGCGATAAGTTGTGGATTAGTATTGTTGAAATTTTACCCGATCGGCTGGCGATGCCATTGAGTGAATCGCTCCGGCTGAATTTTCAGAACTTTTTTATCAGACAGTTGATCTTAGGAACGTTCATGGCAACGACGCTTACTGCTATTTTCTTCTTTTTAAACGTGCCGTTTGGATTAGCGTTTGCGATCTTTATCGGTGCTGCCGAATTGGTGCCGTTTATCGGTGCAAGTCTGGGGATTGGACTAGTGACGATCCTGATTTTGCTCAAGAATTTTGGCATGGGAATATCTGTTTTAATTGCAGCACTAATTGTCCAACAAATCAAAGATAATTTGTTAGCTCCCAAGTTGATGGGTGAGTTTATCGGCTTAAATCCGATCGCAATCTTAATCTGTCTGCTGACTGGTGGGCAAATTGCCGGACTCCTGGGCGTGATCGTTTCAGTACCCATCGCTGGCACGATCAAAGGGACGATCGATCTGATTCGCAAACAGTCATATGGGATATCATCACCGGAGTTTGCTGGTGAATCGATCGATAGTGAATAGTTGCATGTTATTGTGTGCCCTGCTGAGCTGTGAGCACTGAACGTCTATAATTGTTACCGATACATAAAATATTAAATTTAGTACCTAATGTTGAAAAAAATTACTGTGTCATTAATCCTGACACTCGCAATCATCTTCCAAATTAATGTCGCGCCAGCCCAAGCGGCAGGACTCCAAGGTTATATCGACACCGCAGATGGCTACAAATTTCTCTATCCCAACGGTTGGGTAGCGGTTAAAACAACCAAAGGCGCAGACATTATTTTTCATGACTTGATCGAATCCAGCGAAAACGTCAGTGTCGTAATCAGTCAAGTAGATAAAGATAAAAAACTCAGCGATCTCGGTACTGCCAGCGATGTCGGCTATAAACTGGGCAAAAATGCGATCGCGCCACCCGGATCGGGGCGAGAAGCTGAACTAGTTAGTGCGGAGTCTCACGAAGCCAAAGGCAAGACTTACTATATCCTGGAATATGATGTCAAACTTCCCACTGGGCTACGTCACAATATCGCTAGTGTGGTAGTCAGTCGGGGTAAATTATTTACCTTTAATGCTTCGACAACCGATCGACGGTGGAGCAAAATGAAAAAGGTATTTGGTGAAGTTATCAATTCTTTTAGTGTCGCCTAAATTGCCACTAGCAAACCGATGACTACTAATTTTGTCTTAGCTTCAGCTTCTCCTGCCCGCAGAAGATTGCTCCAGAGTGTCGGGATTAATCCCCTCGTCTGTGTCAGCAATTTTGATGAGTCGCAAATTCAACTCACAGATCCCGTTGCCTTAGTAGAGACACTAGCCCAGCGCAAAGCTGAAGTTGTGCTAAACCAAGTTAATGACTCCCTGATCTTGGGGTGTGATTCAATTCTGGTTGTCAATGGTGAAATTCATGGTAAACCTGAAAATGCTGCTGTCGCCTTTAGTCGCTGGCAGCAAATGCGGGGCAAGTCTGGGATGCTGTATACCGGACACGCACTAATCGACCAAACCCAGTCCCAGCAAGTCGTCCGCTGTGGTATCACGCAGGTTTACTTTGGTCAAGTGACGGATGCTCAGATTCACGCTTATATCGGCACTGGCGAGCCATTGGTCTGTGCCGGAGCTTTTGCACTCGAAGGCAAAGGAAGTGCCTTAATTGACAAAATTGAGGGCTGTCATAGCAATGTGATCGGATTAAGCTTACCATTACTGAGATCGATGCTCGCCGAGCTGGGACACGATCTCAGTAGCTACTGGTAACCATCCTGATTCGATCGGTTCAATTAACCAACGATCAAATTGTTATTTAACTTGATTCTAGTCCAATGTCCGAGCGTAATTTCAGCGCCAGAAACGATCGATATATCTGCCATCGTAGCGATTTCTTTGCCATTTATCAGCGTTCCATTCGATGAACCGATATCTCTGAGCGTCAGGGAGCCATCAGGATGAAGGGTGAGAATTGCATGGCGAGAGGAGACAGCATCATCCACATCTAGCGGAATTTCTGGATGGATGGCGCGGGCTTGACTGGTGCGTCCGATCAGGTTTGTGCCTTGATTTAAGTCAATAGTAATTGGTGCTTGGCTGGGTGCGGGGGGACTAGCCGGAGTGGCTAAACTGGGATCGATCGAAATCGTCACTTGCCAGTGACTAGTAACGTGAGCAGCTGAATTTGGCGGTTGGGTTGGGGCAGTCGAGATACTCGTTATCGACTTGATTGCTGGTGGAAAGTTTGACAGAGGATCTCCACCTTTAGTATTAGTGAGGAAGTTGAAGCCACAAATCTCACAAAAGTCACCGCTATCAGCCTCGTGAGGAGTACTACACTCTGGACAAGCTTGAATTGCAACCCCAATATTTGAAGCAGGGATAGATTTATGAGTGGAATTTGAGAGAGGTTCAGCAATTCCCACTCCGGTAATTTTTGCCCCGCACTCAGAACAAAAATCAGCTTCCGTTGAATTATGACCTTTGGGACAGGTATACATGGATAGTGAATAGTGAATAGTGGATAGTCAGGATATTTAGTAAGTTCTCAGTAGTAGTTAGATATTTGAAGAAATTGCGCGAGGGCATTTTACCTGTGTTGCTTTTCCGCACTATTCACTATTCACTACTTTTGAATTCTAGCTGTTTTGGTCGATCGAGTCTCTAGCATCATCTCATCTTCTTTGGCGACTGCGCGTTTGATGCGGACAGTGCCAGTAGCAGCATCTTCGACATCGACGACAGAGCGGAGGAGTTTGGCAGTAGCTTCGTTGCCGGAGTCGTGGGCGAGTTTGACGGCTTGCCCTAGCTTGACTGTGGCTACATCAATGTTGCCTTGCGCTCTAGCTTCCAATCCTTCTTGAATGGATTGAGCAAGTTCGGCTTGTCCTGTATAGTGGGCGACACGTCGATCGATCTTGGCTGTTTTTGCTTCATCGGCTGTCCAGGTTGCTAGGATTTTAGCTTCGGTGATTTTGGTTTCTTGTCCATTAGTTTGAGTAACTAAACTCGCTCTACCAGCGAGCATTTCATCTCCAACATTTCCAGCATTAATTTGGATACAGAAATGATAGTCGCGAGATTCGTCACCACCCCAGGCACCTGTCGGATAGTCTACAATGCGTTCGCTGACAATTTTAGCTCGATCGGTAACATCAAGGATTTCGGGGCTTACCTGCTTGCAAAATAACACCTTTGCGCCCATCGGAGTCCATAATCTCAAACTGACATCGCTCACAGTTTTAGCCATTGCTTTGGTGAGAATTTCTTGGAAGTCAGCGGCGATCCGATCGGGTGAAGCGATAATATCAGTTGTACCCAATAGTCTTGCGGCAATCTGCTGTAGTTCTGCCACCCGCCAATCGGTACCAACACCCCGACAGTCACATTGAAACTTACCTTCAGCACTGTCTAGAACCCGCATTAAATCATTTCGATCGCCATCATCATTTTGCCCGTCAGTGAGTAATAGAGCCTGACAGATTGCCTGGGGCATTTTGCTAAATTCACCCAGTGCTGTGTGCAACCAAGTTGACATCAGGGTGCCACCGTTAGCACCAATTTCTCTGACTTGAGTAATTGCCCGCAGTTTATTTTCCGGTACAGCATTGACTAGTGGGATCAATAATTTTGCTCTACTCGATCCAGTTACAACAAAAAATGCTGCGTCAGTAGGCAGCAGCTCGATGATTTGAACGATCGCTTCTTTAGCAGCAATGATCTTCGCTCCACCCATTGAGCCAGAGGTATCGCAAATAATCCCGAACAAGCGTTGGTTGGTTGGCTGCGAGATCGCAATGCCTTCGTTACCAGCAGCGGTAATCGTCATGATCGCATTTACTTCTGTCGCACCTTGAGGCAGATATGGATTTTGGAAGACTTCGGCGTTAAACATGGTTTAGGCTTTAGGTGTTAGGCTTTAGGAATTTGATCCACCCGCTAGAGAATCTACGCTGGACGATCGAGTGATTACTGAATAATTGGGCAGAAATATAATATTTATGAAAAAATTTATCAGTTACTAGTTGCCAGAATCCCTACTGTAATATTATCCTGTCCACCTTGTTGATTAGCATACCGAATCAGGTGACGGGCGATCGACAGTGTGTCAGCTGTTGGCGCTTGTTGGATCAGATGATGGAGGTAGGTGGGATCTGGGGCATAGTTCCATAAGCCATCGGTACAAAGCAGTAGATAACCAGCCCCAGGTATGGCAAAAGTTGTAATATTTGGGGTGCTATCTGCCTCGGCGACATCAGCACCGAGCCAGCGAACGATCGCATGGGCGTAGGGAGAGGCTGCGGCTTCGGCGGGAGTGAATGCACCTGAGTCGATCGCATCACGCATCCAGGAGTCATCTTGAGTGAGCTGGAGAGATTTTTCGGTGGCGATCCAATAGGCTCTACTATCCCCCAGCCAGCCAATCGTGGCAATATTGTCGCAGACGATTGCTGTGACAATTGTCGTTGAGGATGGATCGATCGAGGATGTCGGATCGATCAGAATACTGGCAACAGCTTTGAGTGCAGCAGCAATGCCTGAACTAATT
>JANNDQ010000620.1:0-3753 GCA_031387965.1 Chamaesiphon sp. OTE_75_metabat_567 | reverse complement strand
TCAAAATTAGATATCCCGACATTCCCCACGGAATTTCGAGCAATACCGATGTCCGACTTTTGAGCGTGTGTTGAAATTGTTCCGAGCCGATTCCATCCCACGAGCTAGAGTCTGGCACATCTGCTGGTAACACTAGCCCGAATCGCTCGGACGCATCCGTCGCTAGATCCCACAGCATCTGCCACTGAGTCTGAAGATCCCGCTCAAACCATTCCGCCGCAGCAAAAAAGTCTGCCCCATTTACTTTCAATCCCTTACAGATTGAATCCCACAGCTGACGATCTAATTTTTCACCCTTGAGGGCTTTTCTAGCCAACGGTTCACCATGTAGATCGCGAACTCTAGATATTAATTGCTTGGCTGTCACAATCTTGCGAGTTTTCAGCATCGCGTCCCACTTGACTCGTCCGGCTGGGGACATTTCGATGGTTTTAGTGGCTTGACTAGGAATAGAATTTTTCATGTGCTTTGTTTCGGTAATTCTTGTCCCCAGCAGACAAATGTTTCGATCGATCGGACTACATCTATCTTATATTAGTCCTCAATCTCGCTAAATTCATAACTTAATTAACTAATTTTTGACAGGCGCTCACATCTGGGGTAATATTGTAGATTGTGTTAACTTTATTCAGATAGACAAGCAATAACCCTTGGCTAACGTAGTCGTAATTGGTGCCCAATGGGGCGATGAAGGAAAAGGAAAAATCACCGACTTACTAAGTAAGTCGGCGGATGTGGTCGTGCGTTACCAAGGGGGTGTCAACGCTGGTCACACTGTAGTCGTGCAGGGTCAAACCTTTAAACTGCACTTAATTCCTTCAGGGATTTTGTATCCCGAAACGAAATGTATCATTGGCTGTGGCACAGTCATTGACCCCAAAGTTTTAATTGAAGAACTAGATCGACTTGTCGCACTCAATATTCCTACCGACAAACTGTTGATTTCTCAAACAGCGCATGTCACGATGCCATATCATCGGATGATCGATCTTGCCTCAGAAGAAGCGAGAGGAAGTCATAAAATCGGTACAACTGGGCGAGGCATCGGGCCAACTTATATGGATAAGTCGGATCGGATCGGGATTCGAGTCCAAGATTTGATGGATGCTGATGCGTTCCGCAAGCAAATGGTCTGGACGATCGAACATAAAAATGAGATTCTAGAGAAGCTCTACAATTTACCCCCCCTAGATCCAGAGCAGGTAATCACCGAGTACTTGGGATATGCCGAACGGTTGCGTCCCCATGTGATCAATACTTCGATCGAAATATATGAGTCGGTGCGGAATCGGCGCAACATCTTATTTGAAGGTGCCCAAGGGACATTACTTGACCTCGATCATGGTACATACCCATATGTAACATCTTCAAATCCAATCGCGGGCGGAGCTTGTATTGGTACGGGGATTGGGCCGACGACGATCGATCGAGTGATCGGTGTTGCCAAAGCTTATACTACCCGCGTAGGCGAGGGGCCATTTCCAACCGAACTAGAGGACAGTAACGGCGTAGCCCTGGGCGAACGCGGTGCTGAATTTGGGACCACAACGGGGCGAAAACGCCGCTGTGGTTGGTTTGATGGCGTAATCGGTAGATATGCTGTCCGCATCAACGGGATGGACTGTATGGCAATCACCAAGCTGGATGTCCTCGATGAATTTGCCGAAATTCAAGTCTGCGTCGCCTACGAAATCAACGGCAAGCGCACTACTAATTTCCCCGACTCATCGCGTGATTTTGCCAAATGCGTGCCAATTTATAAAACCCTCCCTGGTTGGCAACAGAATACCGCAGATTGTCGATCGCTTGAAGACCTTCCCAAAGCAGCACTGGACTACCTCAAGTTCTTGGCTGATTTGATGGAAGTACCGATTTCGATCGTTTCTCTTGGCCCCAGTCGCGATCAGACGATTATTGTCGAAGATCCGATTCATGGCCCCAAGCGGGGGCTACTATCGGCGGATGGTACCGCTATTGTCTAGCGCCCCTAGCCCAAACGCCAAAACTTTACCAAATAACTCTTAAAAAACATGGAAATCTCAGTTGAATTGAAACAACGCGCTGCTGGCACTAAACCCAACGCACTCCGTCGCTCTGGGCATATCCCTGTCAACCTCTATGGACATGATGGTGATAAATCTATTCTTTTAACTCTAGATGCCAAAAGTGTCGAGAACTTGATTAAAAAAGCCAGAGTCAACAAAACTCCCGTCGAAGTCAGTATTCCTGAATTAAACTGGAAAGGTACTACTGTAGTAGCAGAAATCCAAACTCACCCTTGGAAAAATTTCCCCTATCATCTCAGCTTTTTGGCAGTTAAAGCAGCATAGTCGATCCTAATTGAGCGATTATGAACAGGACGATCGATTCGATCGTCCTTTTTGATGAGTGTTGGTAGAAGTTAATCCTCGTGGAAACTGGTGCGAAACTTATGTTAAATCGATCGCGTCAACAAATTTAGGCTGTTATGATGATGGCTATCGATTCGGACTACCAACCCCAGCTAAGATCTAACACATGCAACGCTTAACTCACACTTTGGTTCGATTCTCTAGTTGGCGGTGGTTAGTATTGCTATCGATCATTTCTACCAGCACGGTTTCTCTACCGATTATCCCTCCACCCGTTCAAGCCCAACAGCCTAATCCCCAAGGACTATCAATTCAAGCAGATACTCAAGAAGCAAACTCCAAGACAGAAGTAGTGACGGCACGGGGAAACGTCCGGCTCAACTACCCCAGTCGTAAAGTTCAAGCCCAAGCTGATCTTGCCCAATATTTTATTAAGCAAAAACGAATCCTGTTAACGGGAAATGTCTTAATTGTTCAGTCGGGAAGTACTTTAGCAGCTGAAAGCGTGGTTTATCTAATTGATGAAGGTAAATTTATCGCCAATCCCAAAGTCAAACAGCAAGTCCGCAGTAACTACGTTGTTCCAGAACAGGGTGGCAAAGGACTAACAATCTTATCCAATATCCAAGAAGCAAATTCCAAGACAGAGCAGGTGACAGCGCGAGGTGATGTCCGCCTCAGCTATCCTGACAAGAAACTCCAAGCCCGAGCAAATAATGCTCAATACAATCTCAAGGAAAAGCAAATTGTGCTGTCGGGAAACGTCCTAGTCGTGCAAAATGGGAGTAGTCTCCAAGGTGACTCGATTACTTATCTAATCGAGGAAGGGAGATTTATCGCCAGACAAAAACCAGGTATCCCCGTTCAGTCGATCTATGTCATTCCTGACAAAGCTAGTAACTAGTCAGAGTTCACCCGCTAATATATCCCGTGAAGATCGTCCTGGAAAACATTCATAAATCCTACGGGAAGAAAAATATTGTTAATAGTGTTAGCCTATCGGTTTCCCAGGGTGAAATTGTTGGTTTATTAGGGCCGAATGGTGCTGGAAAGACTACCACATTTTATATTGCCACTGGGCTAGAAAAGCCAAATCAGGGGAAGGTTTGGCTCGATGATGAAAATATTACCAGCCTGTCTATTCACGAGCGGGCGAGATTAGGAATTGGCTATTTAGCGCAAGAACCGAGTATCTTTCGGAGTCTGACAGTGCTGGATAATCTCCTATTAGTCATGGAACAAACTAACGTACCACGCAAATTGTGGAATCAAAAGTTAACTGAATTAATTACCGAATTTAGTCTAGAAAAGGTTGTAAATACACTGGGAAATCAAGTCTCTGGCGGCGAACGACGACGCACTGAAATCGCCCGTTCGTTAGCCGCAGGAATTAATGGGCCAA
>JANNDQ010000402.1:0-3711 GCA_031387965.1 Chamaesiphon sp. OTE_75_metabat_567 | reverse complement strand
TCACCGCGATAGTTAAATCCCCGCACCGGATATTTCCACAGTTCATCGGCGGTAATTGCTCCGCCAGTATTGACAGGAATGGGTCGATCGTACACCAGCCAGGTGAGGGCGATCTGTTCAGGCTGTAAATCAGAAAATTTTGCCCAAGTAGCAGTCAAAACTCGCTCTGCTAAAGTCGTTAGGTGTAGGTCGGATTGATAGAATGGCATGGAATTTAGGCTTTAGGCTTTAGCTGTTAGGCTTTAGGGTCTAGAAATGCTGAAATCCACATTGTCGATCGGTTAGATCGATTGCCAAAGGCAGGTCTTCTCTACGAGACGCTTCGCGAACGACCAACGCAGCAGATTCTCCGCTATTATCCACTAATACAATCTCTGGCGATCGAGTAATCTTGCCGATAATGGCGGCACCGTTACCAAGAGTTGCAACTAATTGTAGAGCGATCGTTTCGGGCAGACACAATACTAATTCAAAATCTTCGCCACCAGATAGAGCTGATAACAGCGCTGTAGCTGGGAAAATTCGGGCTAGGGCTGGAGAGATCGGCAGACTTGCTCTGTCTAATCTCGCGCCCACTTGACTCGCACTACAAATTTGGACGATCGCATCTGCTAAACCATCACTGCTATCCATCCCCGAAATTGTGAATAGTTCTGCTGCATTTAATCTCAATTGAGCAACGATCGCCAATACATCCAATCGCGGTTGGGGTCTTTGGTGGGCGGTAATTAATATTTGGCGCTGCGCCTGCAACTCGGCAGGATCTGCAAAACTGCTAACATCTTGACCCAATTTATCATCAAGCAGCAATTGTAATCCAGCGTGAGAATTGCCATGCGCACCAGTCGCGACGATCGAGTCACCAATTCGCGCTGTTGAGCGGCGGATAATACTATCTGCCTGAACTGCCCCCAGAGCGGTAATCGCGACAGTTGTCACAGTCGATCGGGTCAAATCTCCACCAATTATTCCTGTTCCATATTGCTCTAAACAAGCTTGCATTCCCATATACAATCGCTCTAACCAGACCACAGGTAAATCTGGTGGCAAACTTAACCCAACAGTAATTCCCAGCGGTGTAGCGCCCATTGCGGCGAGATCTGATAAATTTGCGGCTACCGATCGCCACCCGACATCAAATGCACTGGTAGTACGATCGCTAAAGTGGACTCGATCGACCAAAACATCAGTAGTCACAACTAGCTCACAGCCTGCGGGTGGATGGACGATTGCCCCATCATCGCCGATCGTATTAGGCAGACAATAGGGCTGAATTAGTTTTAATAATCCTGATTCGCCCAGATCTCTAATTACCATCGGGATCGCTGAAGAGGTTATTTGAAGAGTATAAATAGATATTTACCAGATTCTTTGAATCGGATAAGAATCGAAAGCAACATCTATACTAACGATTGGGATCTTCTCAACCAATGCTTGAGCGATTAATAGACGGTCGAAAGAATCGCGGTGATGAAGTGGCAAAGATGCAATTACATCCAGGTGAGCCACTTTGATCGGTAGCAGCTCTATTTTGTTAATGCTCATCTGTCCGTTGATGAAACTCGCACAAGGAAGACCGAGGTTAAGTTTTCCGGTACTCTGCTTAATTGCCATCTCCCAAATACTAGCAGTACTAAGTAAGATTTTATTGCTGCCATTATTAATAATTGCAGTTGCTGAAGTAGTTAGCTGTTCGCTATTTTGGATATACCAAATAAAAGTATGTGTATCGATAAGAAACCTCATTCCATATATTCCTTGAACTCTGCCAACGGTGCATCAAAATCATCGGACATCCAGACTAAACCTTTAGCACTACCAGGTTGACGATCTGGCAGCACTGAGATTATTGGTGTAAACCTAATTGTAGGTCGATCACCATCGAGTAAAATCACTTCTTCACCAGCAATCGCCGCTCTAACTAGATCGCTCAGACTAGCTGCGGCTTCGGCTAAAGACACTTGCATAGTTTTAACCATAACTTAGATTACATATCTATTGTAGGAGATAATCATGAGCGGTCGATCTGCTCGTTCACTTTGGCGGCAGCCTGCCGTTAGGCACAGTGTGGGCTATGCCCAATCGCATTCACCAGGCTAAAGATATCCTGAACCAAATAGACTATAACTCACCTCTAATGATCCCAACTGATATTGCCAGAATGATACAGCCGATGAAGACAATTCCGAGCAGGAATAGAACCGCAATTTCACCGCCGGAGAGGGGTCGATCGGTCGGATCGAGATATGCTGACGATCGATAGTTATCAGTGCGGGGAGTGAATGTCCGAAAGTTAGCGCTAGGCTGCACCACAACTACCCGTGAGTAGTTAATCTCCAGATCGTATGCCAGCCGACGTTCGGGGTTACTGATGGCGGCGTAGGCTTCATTTAAGGCTTGAAATTTTACCGTCGCGATCGCGGTAGCTAAGATGGTAGTGTCGGGATGATATTTTTTGCTTAGTTCTCGATATGCACGTCGAATCTCGATCTCCGAGGCACTAGGATGGACATCTAATAGATCGTAGTAAGTTTGCTGTTGTTTGCTATTCACCATCCACCATCCACTATTCACCATGTAATTGCGACTGGTAAAATATCCCGCAGATACTCGCCAGCAGTAACCACGCAAATGTATTGAGCCGTAAATCAGGGGCAGTTACGTCAGTCATGTTAAACATGATAAACCCTCCAAAGCCGATCATGAATGTGAAAAAAATTGTGCGGGAGTGTCGCCATTCGATCGGAAAATCCAGAAATAAGATCGTTGCTCGTGCCACAATCCAGCCGATAATCATAACTAGCCCAATTGTCGCAGGCAAGCCGAGATTGGAGGAGAGCATCAGCATAATATTGTGGGGATGTCCCAACCAGATCTGACTGTGAGCTTGATATAGCTTCCCAAAACTCTGTAATCCCCAGCCCGTAATCGGTCGATCTTGGGTTAGTTTCCAAGCAAATTTCCACTGAGATATCCGCGTCATCGCATCGGGACGACCTGGGTACATTTCATCAGTGATTCGCGCCCAAAAGTAGCGAGGGACAATCGATCTCAGCGGTGTTTTGACTGGCTCTGGCGCGTATGCAGAGCTGAAAACGATCGCCATCCCTGCGGATACCAATCCCAGCAACCAATACCAGGATTGATAAACCGCAAATATTAAGGTACAGATAATCGCCCCACCCCACGCCGAACGGGAACTAGTCGCAATTAAAGCAACCACACAACTAGCCAGAAATCCACTCAGATAGACTAATTTTGGAGTTGTCCAAATCTGCCTCAAACTCAACGGGCGACTAGTAGCTTCCTGCTCCCAAGTATCAATCCATAGCCCCATCGCCAAGATAAACACCATTTGTAAGTATTCCGCCAGTCCATTGGCATAGCCAAATACTGATGCCATTCGCCCCTGGGGAGTACCGCCAGGAATCATCTCCCAAACCCGAATCGGCGTATCGCCAACCGCCATATTTCCCCCCCAACCCAGCCATAGTTCCCCATATCCCAACAAGATTACCGGAATAGCCGAGAGCAGGCAGATCCAAGCTAATTGACGCAATTGGGCGAGAGTTTGGATCAGCACACTATAGGCAGCAAATAAGCAGAAGTAGGGGATAAAATTAGCTAATCCCAGTAAAGCTTCACCAGGATCGATCGCCAATAGCGACACCAAAATCGACCACACGCTCCAGATTGCCAAGCACCAATTAA